>JAFGIG010000048.1 GCA_016929715.1 Caldifarciminota bacterium | reverse complement strand
TACTTTCAGGAAAAGGAAGCTTATCTGAAAGCGGTTAACGAACTTATAATGAAGAAAAAGTATGTCTTTACCGGGGCCATGCTGAGAAAAGTCGACGGCTCTGAACTCATAGGAGACATCTTTCTTGAACAATCGTCCCTCGAGGAAAAAAACCTCTACAGTATAGTGATTATAGACAAGACGGACGAATACAGGTTGGAACAGAGACTTATACAGTCAGATAAAATAAGTTCTCTCGGAAGGCTTGCCGAGGGTATATCTCACGATATAAAAAACATTTTTTCCGGAGTCAATCTCGCGCTTCAGGCTCTTCAGAAAAAATTAGAAGGGATTCAGGGAGCGGAAAGATACATAAACATGATCTCAGATTCCACGAACAGAGGTATTACCCTTTCAAACGATTTGCTCGAATTTGCACATGGCAAAGCTCCCGAGCTCAGAAAAATTCAGATTGAGACAGTCATAGAAAACTGCGTCAATGTCGTAAAGAGTTCAATACTTCCTAAAATAAATCTTAGGGTCGTCTTTCCGGACGAACCTCTTCCCGGGATAAAGGGAGATCTTTCACAGCTCGAACAGGCAATTTTCAATATCCTGATAAACGCCAAAGACTCTATTATTGGAAAAGGAGAGATAATAATATGGACAGGAAAAAATGAAAGAGAAAAAGGCAAATTTGTTTCAGTGGAAATAACGGACAACGGAATTGGAATCCCGAAAAATATTATAAAAAACATTTTTGATCCATTTTTCACGACAAAGACAAAAAAATACAGCTCAGGTCTCGGCCTTTCAATAACTTACAGAATAGTGAAAAATCATGGAGGCGAAATATACGTCAGGAGCACAGAAGGAGAAGGATCTGTTTTTACCCTGGAATTTCCGGTTTACGACCAAGAGGATAAAATAGACCCGTTTGAGGCGATCATCCGTTGAATTATGACAACTATTCGCTTCCTGTCAGCCTCTCAAAGGTATATAATACCTTTATGAGGAAGTTTCTTAATCTGTCTGATTATTTTCTGCCGGTTTATTTACTCTGTTTCTGATTTAGTTTCAGCGCATTCTGGCTCTTTAATCGTATTTCCTCGAAAAGTATTTTTTAAGGGGCAAAAAATGAATGTTCTGCTTATTTATCCTGAAATTCCAGACACATTTTGGAGTTTCAAGCACGCCGTAAAGTTTATCCACAAAAAAGCGATAATGCCCCCTCTTGGGCTTTTAACCGTCGCATCGCTTCTTCCTGCATATTGGGAGAAAATACTTGTCGATATGAACATAGAAAAGCTGAAGAAAAATCATCTCGAGTGGGCGGATATCGTTTTAATAAGCGGTATGTCTATTCAGAAGGAATCCGCCGCAGAAGTGATAGACATATGCAAAAGAGCCGGTAAAAAGGTCGTCGCGGGAGGGCCTCTTTTCACTCTCGATAGAGAGGCTTTCGATGGAGTTGATCATTTTGTCCTGAATGAAGCCGAACTCACTCTTCCTGAATTTCTCGACGATTTGGAAAAAGGAATAGAGAGGAAAGTTTATGAAACAGAAAAACACTCTGATCTGGATTCGACCCCCCTGCCGCTGTGGTCTCTTGTAAAAATGGGTAAATATGCGATGATGCCCATGCAGTATTCAAGAGGATGCCCTTTTAACTGCGAATTTTGCAACATAACTTCACTCTTCGGCAGAATTCCAAGACTAAAAAAACCTGAGAAAATAATCTCTGAACTCGACGGGCTCTATAAGAACGGTTGGAGGGGGTGCGTGTTTTTCGTCGACGACAATTTGATAGGAAACAAGATTAAGCTGAAAGAAGAACTTTTACCGGCGATTTCAAAATGGAGAAAAGGTAAAAAAGGAATTCAGTTGATAACGGAAGTTTCCATAAACGTGGCTGACGACGAAGAACTGCTGAAAATGATGCTCAATGCAGGTTTTGATACGCTTTTTATAGGCATTGAATCCCCTAACAGCGCGAGCCTTCTTGAATGCAATAAAAACCAGAATCTCAACAGAGACCTTATTTCCAATATTAAAAAACTCCAGAGAATGGGATTTACGGTTCAAGGGGGGTTTATTGTCGGTTTTGACAGCGACACTGCGATGATATTCCAGCAGGTTATAGATTTTATTCAGCGAAGCGGCATCACTACCGCGATGGTCGGCTTGCTTCAAGCTCCTGCAGGAACGCGATTATATGAAAGAATGAGAAAAGCTAACAGGATAAAAAAAGGTTTTTCAGGAGACAACACGGATTGTTCGACGAACATAATCCCCGTGATGAAGATGAAGGATTTAAGGGAAGGATACAAAAAAATAATAAGAAAGATTTACTCATCAAAATTTTACTACAGGAGAGTGAGCACTTTTTTCGACGAATATAATAAACCACAGACAGGAGTCAGGTTCAATTTTAAAAATAAAATAATTTACGTTTCGGCTTTTTTGAGATCTATTATTCTCCTTGGCGTTTTCGGTTCGGAAAAGCTTTATTTCTGGAAGCTTTTGACTAAGACTTTTTTCAAGGATGTTAAAAATATGCCTCTTGCGGTGACTCTTGCGATATACGGAAGGCATTTAAAGAAAGTGACAAACGACTACCTCCTTCTCGACAGAAGTCCGTGATATAAAAACATGGGATAATTTTGAGATACGTTTAATTTTTAATCTGTGAAATGTTAATATTACTCTTAAATTTCAAGGAGTTATAATATGAAAGGCAGTTTCCCCCAAAAATCATTTTCAGATGCCCTTGAGACGCTGGAAAATTTCATAAAAAACAGTATAAATATCAAAAAAACGGAAGAAACTTCACTCGCGCTCGCTAAATGTTTTAAGTCAGGGAAAAAAGCGCTTATATGCGGAAACGGCGGAAGTCTTTGCGACGCGATGCATTTTGCCGAGGAATTTACTGGAAGATACAGAAAAAACAGAAAACCCCTGCCGGTGATTTCAATTTCTGACTCCTCGCATATAACCTGCGTCGGCAACGATTACGGATTTGATCATGTCTTCTCGCGCGGGGTAGAAGCTTTCGGAAGAGAAGGAGATGTCTTTATAGGGCTTTCGACCAGCGGAAATTCACCGAACATCATAAAAGCTCATGAGGAGGCAAAAAAAATAGGGATGAAGACCGTTTTGCTGCTCGGGAAAGACGGCGGCGATCTCTCAGGGAAAGCCGATATAGAATTTATAGTTGGAGGAGCCACCTCCGACAGAATACAGGAGGTCCACATGACAGTTCTTCACATTGTCATAGAAGGAGTGGAGAGGATCATTTTCCCGGAGAACTACGAATAAACCTACCTGAAGAGCGTGATTTTTTTACATAAAAGCTCTTCTCCTGCCCGTAGATGCCCGAAATAAACTCCGTCGGAAAATGCTGACAAGTCAATATATTCTGTTCTTGTTCCTGATACGGAAAACTCGAGAGCTTCTTGAGCCTTTCTTCCTGTGAGGTCAAAAAGGAAAAAAGAGATGTCCGTTGACGAGGAAGAGAAAAAATCCAGACGGAGAAGATTACTTTGAGGGCAAAGGCTGTATGAAAAAGAAAAGTTCTGATACATAACATTCCCCGGAAGATCTTCAGATACGAGATTGGGGTCATAGACTGATTTTTCAAAATAGATGTCATTGTCAGTGTCATAATGTATGGCGTGAGTCCATGTCCTGTAAATAAAGCCGTTTTGAACAAAAAAAGAGGGCTGAGTGTTGTGCGTCCCGTCGAAGGTGATCTGATATTCGTTTTCCCAGTTGAGTCCGTCGTAAGACCTGCGGGTGTGTATGTTGTAGATTCCGGAAATAATTTTAGCGTAATCGACTATAAAGGCGCTGTCGGGAGTGACGGCACAAAAAGGGTCGTGTGAATTGAGGTTTGTTGTCAGTTGAACCTCCTGCGACCAGTTCAGCCTGTCCGGCGATGACCTTACAAAGACGTCGTATTGATAAGTGGATCCGGTCCGTCTGTGATACGCCGCAAGATAAAGGCCTGAAGAATTTTTGCAGATCCTCGCTCTGTAAGCACCTGATGCAATCTGCGTTTTGGTAGTGTCCCACGCCCCTGAAGAGGTCCTGTTGGTAATATAGGCTCCGTATCCCGAAGCTATGTATGTCATGGTCAGAGATCCGTCCTGCTCTCTAATGACGACAGGGTCATAGACATTCTGGGAAGGAGCCCACGGAAGAGGGATTTCGCCCGTCTTTGTCCATGCTGATCCGTATGTCGAAAAAGCGCAGTATATTCTGTATGTCCCCGATTCATTTGAAGCGTAAAAAAGCAAAAGGGTGTCCTCTTCTCCTCTCAGAAGAGAAAAAGTTGATTGATTTCCCGAGCCTGTTACGGCGGGAGACAGAGATGTCCATGTCGTTCCGTCGTCGGAAGAGACGCTTGTGTATAGGTCTCCGGAATTCCAGTCCGGATTCCTCTCGATTACTGTGAGCAGATTGCCGCTCTGTGTTCTTACTGTCCTGCCTATTATGTCGTTGTCGGAGCCCCCTGAGATGACCACAGGGGCTGAATGCTGAATTGTTGTGGCGGAAATTAAAAGCATGATAGATAAAAATATTTTCAAAGATTCCCTCCCTTTCAGGATAAAACTATTTATACCATTGAAAAAGCATTTAGTGAAAGCCGTCTTTAACTTAAAAGCCCATTTGACAGAATCTCCAAACAAAATTATGATATCGTATGTCTTTTTTGTGCGGTGTTATTTTGCTGGCATGGACTTCTTATTTCGATTTCATGCCGCCTTTGCCTGGTCTTTGCGATGACGATGGAATTGTCGTATCGACGGGAGTCCCTTTTCCCGGAGTCAGGTTCGGCATAGAGAAACCTGAAAAAAATCTCTTTACAGACAGGGAAAGCGGAAAAACCCCTCCTTCCCTCACAACGGCTGTAATTCTTTTCGATTTCGCGGATCTCTTTCACAACCCTTCTCACACGCAGACAAGCTACGACGGGCTTCTTTTTTCGCCTTCAAACCCGGGGAGCATGTATTCATATTACAGGGAAGTGAGCTACGGGCAGTTTTCTGTTTACGGCGTTATTGAAGGATGGGTCAGGAGCTATTATCCAAAGACGGCTTACGCCCTTCACTACTACGGAATAGAATGGATATTCGACCCTTACACACAGAAGACGAGCATAGGCGTCTATATGGCCGTGAGAGATGCGGTGGACAGAGCTGAACAGGCGGGATTTGACCTGAATATCCTCGATCCGGATGGAGACAAGGTGGCGCACGGACTTTTCGTCGTCCACGCGGGACCCGGCGCTGAACAGACTGGGGACACTACGGATATATGGTCTCACAAAGCCGACGCCCGGGAGTTATGCGAACTTATACGCGACAATTACGATCCTGCCTGCCCTTATATAATCTCGAGGGGCTGCACGCTTGGGGTGTATTCAATGGAACCGGAGATGAATGAAGACGGATCTCTTGTCACTGTCGGAGTATTCTGTCACGAATTCTGTCATGTCCTCGGTGCACCGGACCTATACAATACCTCTGAAGGAAGCTCGGTTGTCGGAAAGTTCGAATTGATGGATGCCGGAAGCTGGAACAGGCTTTCCGGAGAACAGCCTGGAACGAGACCGGCGCACCCTTCTCTTTGGATTAAAATGCTTTTGGGATGGGTGACTCCGGATTCAGTGGAAAGAGACGTCACGGGAGTTCCGGACATTGTAAAATCAGCGACTCTCGACGCGGCCGGAGGGCTGATTATGCCGAGGACATGGAGAGCGCTTCAGAACCCTAACGGTGTTGACTGGACAGACGAAAGACCCGGAACGGGAGAATATTTTCTTTTCGAAAATCGCGCCAAGATAGGATTTTTCGAAACAGCGCTTCCCGACGAAGGCATAGCCGTCTGGCATGTCGACGAATCGAGGCCGGACAACAACGACGAAGAGAGAAGGCTTGTCTCTCTCGTAAAAGCGAGCGGAGACCCTTCGACGACGACTTCGGGCAAAGAAGGCGATCTTTTCAGCAGTAGAACAGGAGAGCTCGGGTCAAGGGACGTCCCCTCTCCCAATATGTGGGAAGGGGTGTCGAGCGGAGTGAGAATGAAAAACATCTCAGACCCGGCTCAGGTCATGTTTGCCGACATCGAAGCAGGGCCTGTCCTCCTCGGAAAAGTGTTTTCTTACCCCAATCCTTTCGAAAAAAGATCCCACGGAGACGTATGCATGATAAAATATCAACCCCTCGGGAAAAGGGCTGAAGGCATGTTTCCTCTTTTCAGAGTGGTGATTTTCAACATCGCCGGAGAGGTTGTCAGGCTTCTCGACGATCCTTCTGAAGTCTCTCCGATATCGAGGGAGGCTGTATGGGACGGCAGGAATGAGGACGGAGATGAAGTTTCAAGCGGTATGTATCTTTACATAATTGAACTCATACCTTTTTCCGAAGAGAGAAATTTCGGGAGAATTACTTTTGTTCACTGAGATGAAAAAGTCATTATTTATAATTATTCCTGCGGTTTTTTGCTCCATGTCTTTGTCGGCTTTCAGTGCGGGAGTCACTGGCAGCACTTTTTTGAAAATCGGAATCGGGGCGAGGCCGGTGGCGTTGGGTTCTGCATACACTGCCGTTTCAGACGACGCCAACTGCATTTTCTGGAACCCGGCAGGGCTCGCCCAGACATACGCCATGGGAGGGACTTTTTCGTTCCTCAATCTCTTCAAAGATATTAATTACGGAGCAGGCGCTTTTGTCGTCAGGCTGAAAGCACTCGGCGTCCTCGGTCTCGGCGGAGCCTTTTTGAGCGCGAGCGACACGAGAAGAGACGCCAACGGAACCGAACTTGGCACTTTCTCCAACTACGACGCAATGTTCATTGTGTCGTTCGGGAGAGAGATTTACGGCGACAATCTCATGGGCGGAGTATCAGTAAGAGGGATTCAGAGTAAACTCGGCAGCAGAGTCGCAAGGACAGCTACATTGGACGGCGGCGTGCTTTTCGTCCCCCATCCGTTTTTTAGGCTCGGCGCTGCTTTGAAAAATGTAGGACCCGGGATAGTCTTTATAAGCCAGCGCGACCTTCCTCCCACGGAGCTCAGGACAGGATCGGCATTAGTCCTGCCTCTCGACCTGGAGTCGTTCCTTCTAAAATTGACATTGAGCGCAGATCTCGGTTTTTCCGAATTTTCGAAAATGACTTCAGGCTTTGGCGGAGAGCTGTCGCTTTTGCCTACAGATCTCGACTTTGCCTTCAAGGGATTTTCACTGAGGGGAGGGTATCAGCCCATAGAGAGGACAGGGGACTGGAGCGGATGGTCATTCGGACTCGGAGTAATGATGCCCCTGGGTAAAGACTATTACTTTTCGATAGATGCCGTCCATTATTCATACGGATATCTCGGCGGAGCCGACCGAGTTTCATTTACTTTGAAAATCTGAAACAATTTTCCGCTCTTATACAGCAGTTGAGAGCAGACGGACGTGTGATAAGAAAGAAGAAGAGGAGGTGAGAAGTGGAGAACTGGCCTAAATGTCTCAAATGCCAGACAGGAGTTCTTCTTCCCCTTTCAGATTACGGAAGGGAAGGGGCGACAATAAAGTATAAAGCGTGGGTCTGCACGAACTCGCAGTGCGGTTTCCACATAAGAATAGACAACGGAGAGATATCCATTGGCGATGCCGAGGTAATTCACGACGCCAGAATGAGCCAGAAAAAAAGAATTTAAAAAAAGAGGAAAATAATGAACAAACTCTTGTTATTATCGGCGGTGCTTTTTTCTTTTTCATGCACAAAAAAAGGGAATGATGCCATTGAAATAAAATACTACGAACCCAAAGAACCCCTTTATGTGGTCCCCGAGACAATATCTGTTTTCCCCGACACATTTGTCCAGCTCGGATCAGCTGATTTTTGCGGAGATTATATGGCTGTTCTCGACATAACGCTCTGCAAATGCTTTATATACGAGAACGGAGAGATGAAGACCGCCTTCGGCGACAAAGGGGAAGGACCCGGAGAATTCAACTTCATGCAATCCGGAATAGTAAAGTTCACGGATGATGGGAATGTTGCCGTCTTCGACCCGATGAGCGCAAGGCTTCAGGTGTTTTCAGTAAACGGCGAACTTTTGAAATCCCTCAATCTCGGTGTTATCGGAATCACATTCGAAATCTATGACTCAATAGCTGTTTTTGCGCCACTAATGGGAAAAAATTTGATGGAATTCTACAACATAAACACGGGCGAAATCATAAAAAAATTCGAAGGTGACTTTGAAGTGAACATGGCAGAGGAAAAACTCCCTCCTCCTATGAAAGTCCTGACAGGCGGAGCGGGAGAAACAATTTGGTGGGGGTTCAACGGAGAATACACGATCTATCAATACACTATGGAAGATTCTGCCGTCAGCGGCTTCTCCGTCGCATACGAGCCTATTCTTTTTCCTCAGGAGGTAATTGACTTGATTTATGAAAGAGCCGGGCAATATAGGGATTTTCTCGAAGGAAGAATAAGGGAATACCAGCCTCCTTTTTATTTCCTTATGTTCGACAGGGAAAAAGAGGTTCTTCTCGTCATCGCCGCTTCAGACGAATACACTTATTCGATAGTGGATATTTTCGACAGCCAGAACAACTACCTAAAAAGGGTGAAAATAAGCTTGGGAGAGAAAATACAGCTTCTCGGAATAAGCGGCGGTGTCGCAGCGGTCTTCGAGATGGACAGCTTGAGGCTGATGCTGCTGGATGTCTCTGAAATATATGAATGATTTATTGATAAAAAATTTTTTTTTAAAATCTTATAAATTTTCGGTGACATCTGTATCTTTTTTTCTACTTTTTACGGCTCTGCATTCTCAATGGAGGAGAGAGGAAGTAAGAGCCGGCGTATTTCCCTACGGAATATGCGCAGGGGACTTCAACAGCGACGGATTTTCGGATATTGCGGTTTCAAGCGTCCAACTGCTCAACGAAAATGTCTATCTCATTATCAACAGAGGTGGAACATTCGATCCGCCTCTGCCTTTTCTCGCAGGGGACGGATCCCTCGACATAACTGCGGCTGATTTTGACAGCGACGGTTTTTTGGACATAGCCGTAGCTGAAAAGATTTCACATATTTCTGTGTTTCTGAACACTGGCTCAGACTCATTTTTCGACTGTAGACGATACTATTCGGGACAGGATCCTAAAGCGATTTGCGCCGGTGATTTCGATCTCGACGGAGACGAGGACATAGCGGTCGCAAATTATTACTCCGGCACCGTGACTGTTTTTCAAAACGCAGGGGACGGAAATTTTATTCAGAGCAGGTCTTATGACGCAAAAAAAAGTCCGACAGCTCTTTGTGCATGCGATGTGAATGGAGAC
>JAFGIG010000047.1 GCA_016929715.1 Caldifarciminota bacterium | reverse complement strand
CTTCTCGCCGCGGGAACACTTATGTTCTCAGCCGACGAAAGGATGATAAACGGGGAAATAGACTTTCCGCCGATGCCGATAGAAAGAGCACAGGTGACGGTTCCCGACGGTTTCGACGCCGATTATGCGACCATGGAGATGATAAGGGCAAAAGAAAACGGCGACATTGAGAGGGCAAATTTTCTTTCTGCTCAGATTAACCAATACTGGAAAGAAAACAGAGATATAGAGAACGACCCGACCCTCGTCGATCCCTACGGCGGCGAAACCAGACAAAAACCGATCAACAGGGATTACCTGAACGACGAGCCTTCCTCTTACGCGCCTTTCTGGGGTGACGACGTCAGAATTGACCCGAGAGACGGATTTCGCGGCGGAAACATCGTCTCCTTGAGCAACGGCCATCTCTACGCAATTTCTGTTCAGTATGTCAACCCGAACTACACAAGGCTTACAAGCAGATCGACAGACGGTGGAATGACCTGGAGTGTCTGCAACGAATATGTAACTACCAATGCCATTCTGTATCCAAGACTGAACGTAGCCGACGACACTCTCATTATGTCCTATGTCATGAGAAGCACTTCCAACCAATACATAGCGTGGATAAGGGTCGACGTGCCGGGAGCTACTCTTACGAACTTCTCGTCCGGCTCCCCCAGCGGCAGTTATCAGGACAACCCGATAAGTTACTTTTACGTCACAAACGACGGTCCCAACTACAACGCAAAGTACATCTACGCGGCGTGGGTAGAAGAAAACACGACCGGAACTGACACGACCCGCTTGAGATTCGCAAGGTCGAACAACATAGATGCAGCCACCTGGGATATACAAGATACCTTAATTTTTACCGCGGGAAATGGAGTATACTTCAAAGAAACTAACATTGAAAACGGAGACGGGATAAACTTGGTTTACTGCGCCACGCTTCATCCCTTCAACTGGCCGACTTCCTACGACGAATACATCAGGGGCTATACCTCTACAGACGGCGGATCCAGCTGGTCATCGGTAATTTATATCACTCCCAACGACAACCACCTCGACGAAGACCAACCCAGTATTGCCGGATCGCACAACAACAGCAACTGGGTGTGCCTTGTAAGACAGCAGGACACAATTTCATCCTACGGACATATCTACAACGCCTATTCTACCGACAACGGTTCCAACTGGACCCTCGCCGGCTGGGTTTCAATATACGACGATCTATTCCTTCCCGTTGTCTACGTCGACTACAACAGCACTGCTTTCATGGCAGCCTACCGCATGGACGACACGTCTGAAGAATACGTAAGATACAAACAAGGCTCTATCACATCCCCCAACAGCTGGAATACATCAGTCATAATAAACGACGACAGAACCAACCTCAGCGCTTCTTACGGTCCGAGCGTCTGCTACGACTACACAACCGACGGAGTTTGTGTAGCGTGGACGAACTACAACAGCGCCATCTACAGTGTGTGGTTTGACAAGCTCTCGTGGACTTCAGGTATCGAAGAGGAACCCGTCCAGGGGGACTTTGGACCTGAGACTTTTGCAGTATCTGCGGCCGGTGGAAATTTCAGGATAACCTACTCGGTCGCTTCTGCCGGAAACGTCTCGATAGACGTCTTTGACATCACTGGAAGAAACGTAGCAAACGTATTCGAAGGAACGAGAGAACCCGGAACTTACACGTTGGAGTTTACGCCGGAATTCGCACAGGGTTCATATTTCTTCACTATAAGCACTCCCCAGGGGGTAAAGACAACCAGAGCTTTTCTGGCTAAATAACTCGCAGTAAGCGATTTGTAAAAGGGTGAGGCTGAAAAGCCTCTCCTTTTTTTTATTGACAGCGTAAATTTTAGTCAATAGAATTCCGCTTGATAATAAACTTGTGCCAAAGGAGGTGTCCAGTATGAAAATATCAGGAATACTCGGCTCCGAAAGGCATTTTGTCCTGAACTGAAACTCCGTTCGGACCTTTCCGCTTAAAAAAACCGTATCAATCATCATCAGAGGAGAATGCAATGCATTTTTGGAATTACGTTTTACGCACTAAATATTGTGAACTCAAAGATTACTGCACAAAAAAAGACACGGAAATAGGAATAGTAACTTCCCAGGAAAAAGACAGATACAGAGTTTTTAACGAAAACTCCGAGATATTCGCCGAGATATCCGGGAAATTGGAATATTTTGCCGCGTCACCCGAGGAATACCCCGCTGTCGGCGACATAGTCTCGTTAAAACTCACCGACGGCGGCAGCAAAGGAATTATTCTGGAAATTTTTCCCAGGAGAAATTTTTTAGCAAGAAAAGGAGCGGGAATAAAAACCTTATTCTGCCAAATAATCGCCGCTAACGTAGATAGAGTTTTTATTGTTCAGGGGCTGGACAATAATTTTAACCCCCGAAGAATTGAGAGGTATCTTTCCGCCATAGACGGCAGAGAGATTCAAAAGACGGTACTCCTGAGCAAGAGCGACCTTTTGTGCGAGAAAGAGCTGGCAGAAAGTATCCGTCAAATCACCGCTTGCGCACCCGACATCAGAGTATTGGCATACAGCGCTTTGTCAGCTGAAGGCGTCGAAGGGGTGAAAAGTGAAATTTCTCCCGGAGAGGTGTTTTGCTTCATCGGTTCTTCAGGCGCCGGAAAATCAACCCTTATAAACACACTTCTTGAAAAAGAATTATTAAAAGTCAGAGAAGTGAAGGAATTCGACTCCAAGGGAAGACATACTACTTCGAGAAGGCAAATGATCTTTCTCTCAAAAAAAAGCGCCCTGATAGACACACCGGGGATGAGGGAATTCGGTTTATACGATCCGGAAACGGATATTGACGCCGTTTTCACGGAGATATCCGAGTTATCTGAGCTCTGCAGGTTTTCAGACTGCACCCACACTGTAGAACCGGGGTGCGAAGTCCTGAAAGCATTGGAAAGCGGATTGATTGACAAAAAAAGATACAAAAGTTTTGTCAAGCTATCAAAAGAAAAAGAATATATCCTGAAGACAAAATCAGCGGCGAGAAAAGACAAAAACGAATGGGAAAAGAAAATAGCATTGCTGACCCGCCGAATTGACACGAAAAGGTTGTAAAAAAGGAATAATTTTTACATTTCGGCGTTTTTGTTATAAAATTACTTTGTTTTCATCATTTGTCCTACAAAGGAGGTCTGATGCCGCTCCAGTATGATCTGCTTTTTTCCGAGAACGCCATGTCTTTCAAAAAGTCCGCCATCAGGGAACTTCTCAAGCTGACAGCCAAGCCGGAGATAATTTCTTTCGCGGGAGGGCTTCCCCATCACGACACTTTCCCCATTCCTCACCTTAAAGAAATAGTAGCTGATCTGCTTCACAGAGAGGGGAAAAAAATCCTTCAGTATTCAACGACAGAAGGAGACCAGTCACTGAAAGAAGAGCTGTGCAAATGGCTCGCCAAAGACGGAGTGAGCGTAAAGCCCGATCAGATGCTCATAGTAAGCGCGTCACAGCAGGCGCTCGACCTTGTTGCGAGAATTTTTCTAAATCCCGAAGACACATGCATTGTAGGCCTTCCGACATATCTCGGATTTCTGCAATCTGCAAGCGCAGTCCGGGGAAAAATGGTCGGGATCCCTCTCGACGACGACGGAATAAGGACGGATCAGGTCAAGGATCAGATAACCCGCCTCATAAAAGAAGGTAAAAAACCTAAATTTATTTACGTCATCCCGGATTTCCAGAATCCGGCTGGCGTGACTCTTTCTCTCGAAAGGAGAAAACACCTGCTCAAAATCGCCGAGGAATTCGACATCATCATCATAGAGGATTCCCCCTACAGGAAACTGAGATACAGCGGAGAACCCATTCCCACTATTTTTCAACTCGACCAAGGCAGGGGTTACGTGGTGACTCTCTATACTTTTTCTAAAATATTTTTACCTGGTTTCAGACTCGGATGGATTATCGGACCGAAACATGTCATAGAAAAAATGATTCTCGCGAAACAGGGCATGGATCTTTGCACATCGCTTTTCACTCAGGCGATAGCGAGAGAATATATCAAGGCAGATCGCCTCGACGGGAGGATTGAAAAAAACATTGAACTGTACAGCAAAAAAAGAAAGAAAATGCTGGAAGCCCTCGAAAAATACATGCCTAAGATTGAAGGCCTTAAATGGACAAAACCGGACGGTGGTCTTTTTCTGTGGGTTTCTCTTCCTCCTTCGATGAATTCGGACAGGATGTTCTACGAAGCCATCAAGGAAAACGTCGCCTATGTAATCGGCAGCGCTTTCCACTGCGACGGAGAAGGACAAAATACAATGAGACTGAATTTTTCCTATCCATCGGAAGATGAAATTGAAACGGGAATACAAAGACTCGCCAAAGTCATTGAAAAAGAAAAGGAAAAGACAGACAAAGGGCTCAACAACGTAGTCCCTCAATCTCCGTAGGTTTCATTCCAGGGGAATGAGCATTTGGGAGCTCGGTATGAGCTCCCTTTTTTCAAGCTCTTCTCCGCCTATTATTATGCTGACCAGAAGTTTTTTTTCGGAATCATCCCCTCTGCTATGGTATCTGACTTCGAGAGTCCCGGGAACGAGATTTTTCAAATCAACTGTAATACTCGGAGGAGGAACTGTGGTTCGCAAAATAGCTACGTCAAAATAATTTGATTTTATGCTCATGGAAACAAGGTCTGCTGAATCCACGTTTTCAAAACAGCAGGTGAGCCAACCCGGGTCGCGATGAGCATTTCTGTAGAAGAAGGCAAGAAAAAATATTATAAGGCAGGGAAAGAGAACAGCAAAGCTGAAAAATAACTCTTTTTTTCTCCCCAAAGCCATTCTATATTTAACATCCAATGATAAGAAAAATCAACTCAGATGAACTATCGTTTTTTTGACCACACAGCCGACGTCGGCATTGAAGCTCGGGGCAAATCCCTTTCTTCAATGTTCAAAAGCTCTGCGCAAGCTGTATTATCCATTATGAAAGACAGAAATAGAGCAAAAACCTCTGCCGGACTTTATCTCGAGTTGAAGTCAGACCGAGTCGAGAATCTTCTTATAGAATTCATTTCCGAGATAATATACATTTCTGAAGTAAAATCAATTTTACCCTCAGAAATTCGAATGTTAAAAGTGAAAAAACTTCAATCCGGAGAATATCTTATGAAAGTTCTATTGGAAACGACAAAAGCTGAAAAAAATTCACGACCAAGAAAAAGTATAAAAGGCGCAACTTTCAGCGGTTTGTCAGTCGAAGAAAAAGACGGTTCTTTCTGCGCGAGGTTCATTCTCGATGTATAAAAGAGAATTACGCCTCGTGTCTGAAAATCTCTATGAAATAGAAAAAAAAGGGAGTATGAACGTCCCCGGAAGAATTTACGCCAACGATAATATACTCCGGAGCATCGACATTAATGTTTTGTCACAGATCGAAAACGTAGCCTCTCTCCCCGGAATCATATCTTATTCGCTTGCCATGCCTGACGCACACTGGGGATACGGCTTCCCAATCGGCGGAGTTGCTGCTTTTCCTTTTCCTGACGGCATAATCTCACCCGGAGGAATTGGATACGATATCAACTGCGGTGTCAGATTGATGAAAACCGGAATCACATACAGAGAGGTTCAGAAGAAAATCCGTCCCCTTACAGACAAATTATTCCAAAATATACCTCTTGGACTTGGACAAGGAGCTATCTACAGACCGGACAAGGCGGAGCTTTCAAAGATTCTATCCCGGGGAGCCCAATACATTGTCGAAAAAGGTTTCGGAGACAAAGAAGATCTCCAAAGATGCGATTCAAACGGATGCATCCCGGAGGCAGACGCCGAAGCGGTTTCCGACAGAGCCAAAGAGAGGGGGCTGGGTCAGCTCGGCAGTCTCGGTGCGGGAAATCATTTCATTGAAATTGACGTCGTAGAGGAGATTTTCGACGAACATTTCACTCGCGAAGCCGGCATTTTCAAAGGAGAACTCTTTTTAATGATTCATTCGGGTTCCAGAGGGCTTGGGCATCAAATAACGACCGATTGGATCAGCATTCTTATGAAGGAAATCAGAAAAAAAGACATCTTCTTGAGGGACAGACAGTTAGTTTACACCGAGGCAAATACGGAAGCTGGAAAAAGATATTTTTCCGCGATGAACGCGGGGGCAAACTTCGCATTCGCCAACAGACAGCTTATGTCCCACAAAATCAGGACCATGTTTACCCAATATCTATCAAATCAAGCCAGAGTAGAGCTTATCTGCGATTGCTGCCACAACATCGCGATGAAGGAATCAATCAACGGCAAAAATATTATAGTCCATAGAAAAGGAGCAACGAGAGCCGACCCGAAAGAAAAAACAATATACGGCAATAAATCTTTTTCGTCTCCTGTGATAGTCCCGGGTTCTATGGGTTCAGGCTTCCACCTTTTGTCTCCTGAAGAAAAATGCGCAGATACATTTTTCTCTCTGCCACATGGAGCAGGAAGGCTTCTGGGAAGAAAACAAGCGTGCCGGAAATTTAAGGAAAACGACATTAAAAAAGAGTTGATGAATAAGGGAATTTATGTTAAAAATTACTCCAGTGAAGGCGTTTCGGAAGAAGCGCCGGGTGCTTATAAAGGATTGGAAGACGTAGTAGAAACAGTGACAAAAGTTGGGCTAGCCCGGAGTATTCTCAGGGGAAGGCCCGTAGGAAACATCAAAGGATAAAACGGGAGGTAACAGATGACACAGCGCAATCCAATAATGGTTCTGATACTCGGATGCGTAACGCTCGGAATATATAACCTTATATGGTTCTGGCAAACCTGCAGTGAACTCAATTCCAAAGGGGCCACAATTCCGAACCCCATACTCATTTTCATTCCCATAGTCAGCATTTTCTGGCTCTGGAAATACTCTGAAGGCGTTGAAAAAGTCACTGCCGGAGCTCAGACCGGCGTAATGGCTTTCATTCTTTTCTGGTTCGTAAACCCCGTCGGAATGTTCCTCGTTCAGCAGAAATACAACGAAGTAAAGTAGAAGAGCGGCGGAAATGATTCAATACCTGAACATACTGGCACAGACTTCGCAGGAAGACGGCTCTGCAGCCGGCGCCGCCGGAGTTTTCGGCATGGTATGTTGTTTTTGGATTTTCTACTTCCTCCTCATAGTCGGCTCTTACGTTTATTATTCTATGGCTCTTATGACAATAGCCAAGAAACTCGGTGCAACTGAAAAGGCGTGGTGGGCGTGGATACCCATTCTCAATGCCCTTCTCATGATCGAGCTGGCGCAACAGCCGACATGGTGGATAGTCCTTTTGTTTATACCCTTCGTCAACATAGTCATCTCCATTATGATATGGATGGCTATCGCAGAGGCAAGAGGAAAACCGAGCTGGTGGGGCATTATGCTGCTCGTTCCCGTGATGAACATCATCACTCCCGGATACCTGGCTTGGTCTGAATAAATCTCAGGGCGAAGCGCTTTAAAGCGCTTCGCCTTCTCTCATATTCAAGGATTGATTTTTGGAAAAATCAGATATTACAGAAAGAATCAAATCGCTACAAGAAAAAAAAGGTTTTTTGATTCTCGCTCATAACTACCAGAACTCCGAAGTTCAATCCGTTGCCGATTTCGTCGGTGATTCTCTCGAGTTGTGCAAAGAAGCCCAGAAAAGCCCTTATTCAAATATAGTTCTTTGCGGAGTCAGTTTCATGGCCGAAACTGCGGCTATTCTCAATCCTGATAAAAATGTCTATCTTCCGGAAAAAAACGCTCACTGCACAATGGCTCAAATGCTGACACCTGATGCCGTTCTCGCCCTGAAAAAAAATCACCCCTCAGCCCAGGTGATGTGCTATGTAAATTCTTCAGCTGAAGTTAAATCAGTCAGCGACATTATTTGCACGAGTTCAAACGCTATCCTTCTCGCCAGAAAAATAGAATCAGAGGAAATTATTTTTGTTCCGGACAGAAATCTGGGCACCTATGTCTCGAAATCCTTTCCGGAAATTAAAGTTTGGCTTGCTCCTGCTTTTTGCTATGTTCATCACGAAATTTATCCTGAAGACGTTATAAAGACAAAAGAAAAATTTCCGGCATCTTTAATTCTTTCCCATCCTGAATGCCAGGATCCGGTACTTCAGATTTCCGACTTTGTCGGTTCGACTTCGGCAATATTAAAATACGTCTCTGCGAGCGCAGAGAAAGAATTCATCGTATGCACTGAAGAGGGAATGCTCGAAAGGATGAGAATAGTTCACCCTCACAAAAATATCATTTCCCCTCTTATGCCGAGGCTCTGCTACGGTATGAAAAAAACCTCTCTCCAATCAGTTCTCTCTGTTCTCGAAAACCCGTCCGATAAAATTAGCGTTCCTTATCCAATCGCCGAAAAAGCCTTTATACCGATTAAAAGAATGATGGACTTATCAGTTTAATATGGAAGAAAGAGGAATAATAGAAAAAGATTTTGGGAATGGAAAATATTTGGTAAGATTTTTCATAAATCCCGAAGCTTGCTCATGCTGCGCGGCGTATCACAAATGTATTGTGAAAAAAAACCAGCAACTTGAAATACCGGGTCCGCCGGGATTGAGAACAGGACAGGAAATACGGGCAGTTTTTCCGGAAGGGTCTAAAGTATCGCGGCTCTTGATAATACTCGGCTCTCCGGTAGCGGTTTTTCTCACACTGTTTTTCATACTGAAAACCACTCAGATATCAGAAGCTTTCTCTCTTTTTATATCTTCAGCCATCGCTGTTGCTGATTTTATTATTATGATTTGGATTATGAAAAAAATGGAAAAAGACTTTATCGGCAGAATTTTTATCGAACCCGTCCGATGAGGTTTAACGGATGAAAAAACACGGCGAAGACTACAGAAAGATAGAAGTCCCGGTTCAGGGAGAACTGACAATACTCAAGAATCCAGTTGTTTCAAGGACATATACCGTCGAGATAGAAGCTCTTGAATTCACATGTCTATGCCCCATGACCGGTCAGCCTGACTATGCCGTAATACTCATACATTACTGCCCGAAAGACAGCATTTTCGAGCTAAAATCTCTTAAGCTTTATCTACAGACTTTCCGTCAAATGTCTTTAACTCATGAAGAAGCAGTCAACGCGATTTTCGATAAAATTGAAAAAGCGGTCCAACCTCTTCATCTTGAAGTCAGAGGTCAGTTCAGCATAAGAGGAGGCATAAGAACATCAGTGACAGCCAGAAGCGGCAGTGATTTTTCAAGTTCAAGGAGGGAAAATTGATCGGTTCAGCATATCCGAGACACAGAATGTTTAAGACCACTGCCTGGCAGAATTGGGCGCTGGGCTGGCGTTTTGTTTTTTTCTGTTATTTTTTTGCCACAGCCGCTTTTTTTCTGGGGCTTGGTTTATCCCCGATATGGTTTGCTGTTTTAATTCCGCCTGCAGTCTTTTATCACTTCCTCGGGTCGAGTCTTTGGAAAGCAAAACAATGGACGAAAAAAGCCGCCATCACGGAGCATTTCACAGCCGGAACAGGAGAAATAATTTTCGTAATACTCCTTTTCTTAATGTCTCCGAAAACAGCGGCATGGAAGGATTTCTCTTTTCTGACGGCGAAGATCTGCATTTTTGATCTTCTCCTGAGGATTTCCACGCTTATATATCTTTACAAAAACCCGAATTTCCCGGGAAATTCAGTTAAAAAACCTTAACGAATTCTCAGGCTTTTGTGGGTTATATCCGCTTCGTCCTTAAAAAACAAAGTGTCTGAAGATATCCGAACGTCATAAATCCTTATGTCTTCATCCTGTGTTTGAATTTTTACGGTCCCTGAACCGGTAAAAGAATAGGCGCCGGGTATCGTATCTTTTCCGTTGAGTGAAATCAGCCTTATTGAATGATCTCCATCAAAATCAAGCAAAATCTGTTCATCTTCCCATGACCCGATAATATCTGTCTCGATAGAATATTTGGAAGAAGAATCTTCGTTCGATACGACAAAAAGAGTGTTTAAGTTTTTATCGCAAAGATGTATTTCCACGGTTTTACCTTCGTATATCCCGTCGGAAATCTCCTGCGCCATCAGCTTGCATGTATTTAAGTAATCCTCGTCTTTATCATAGCCTTCCTTTACCGGGAACCTTACCTGATAAACTCCTGCGATTTTTAGGAGTTGAACCGTTTTCACGGGTTTTCCCGCATCAAACCAACCGGCCTCAGAAAGATATTCTCCGAGAGCTTTCGCTTCCTGCTCTGTTACCGGGGATTTATAATAAAGCTCGCTTCCGTTTTCGTAAGTAATTTTTATTCCCCATGAGCTTTCGAAACTGCCGAGAGCTAAAATAAAAAAAACTGTAATTCCGGCGAGAGACAAAATAATTCTGCTTGAACGTTGAATTTTCATAGAATCACATCTCCTTTCTGAACGGTCTGATAGTGGCGAAAGGAATGAGAGAAAAGACAGCAGTGAAAGCGAGATCCATGCCGTCAAAAGTGCCGGGAAACAGACCGTTGATCTGCATGACCTCAGAAGCTATACCTATTGCCGGTCCGAGGGTGAACCAGAAAAGTTTTGCCTTGTCGTCCTTCCACATAAGTATCAGGTAAGAGGTCAGCGAATATATCCACAACGCATTCGGCAGGCAGAATACCAACCAATACGGGTATCTGAAATCACTAACCAAGAATGACGTTCTCATGGCTTTAACCGCTCCGGATATTCCGGCGGATTCAAACCATCTGAACATCAGCAGATCTTCTGTCCTAAAAAGCACATATATCAACCCGCCTATAGTCAGCGGAATAAATATGTGCAATAAAATAACGGACAATCGGAAAATCTTCTTTTTCATCACCCGCCTTTCAGATCATATTATTGTAAAAAGAATCTGACCATTAAATCAAACGGTATTTAAAAAAAATTCAGCGGCATCTCTTAATCCTTGATTTTCTGATTTTTTGTATTTTTGAGCCGGAATCATACCTTTAATCTCTTTTTGGTTCGCAAGAACAATAAGAGCATTTCTTATCAATACTTCTTCCTTCAACCATCCGGCGTTCAGTTGAGATCCGAAAAAATAGTTATTTCTGAATTCGCCGGGATTTTGTAAAAAAGCGGTCATGTCAATTGTTGCTCCGATTTTACCCTTGAAAGGACTATGCATAGAAGGCGGTGCGCTTTCGTTGAAAGGGCATTTTTCCTGGCATTCGTCACACCCGAAAAACATTCCGTCTATCTTTGCCTTTTCATCTTCCGGAATTAGGGCGTCCTTTTGCATTATTTCCTGAAGGCACCGGGTCCTGTTAAACATCGGTTTTTCTGTATTTGCTGAAATTAAACACCCGCCGGGACAATTTTGAATGCATATAAGGCATTCTCCGCACTGAGAATCTTTCACGGAAGATATCGGCAATTTCGCGTCAGTCAAGAAGAGGGCGATTAAAACATAAGACCCATGCGTCTCATTGACGAGAAGTCCGTTTTTACCCCTGAATCCTAATCCAGCTCTGTATGCGAACATTTTTTCATCGAGGGGACCGTTGACATAGACATCAGAAACTCTTGACCCTGTCTTTTGAGAAAACTTTTTTGCCACATATTTCATTTTTCTCCGGAGAAGGCTGTAGTAGTTAGCCCAGAGATATCTGGCGAGAAATCCTTCTCCTTTTCCAAGGATTTTTTTCTCTTTCGTGTTGTATGAAATGATACCGGCAACCACGCTTTCAGCCCATGGTCGCAATAAACGCGGGTTGTGAAATCTGTCGTCAGGCACAAACTGGCCTTCGAATGAAGAAGTGCGGTTGAACTCCTCTTCGATCGGATCCGCAGAGGCAAAACCTATGCGGTCGAGATTTATTTCTTGGGCAAGCGATTTTAGCGTAATCGCTTTATGTTCTTCGTATCCAAGGATTTTCATCATTCTTCATTGAGCTTTTTTACCGATACTGATTTCACCTCTCTGACGCTGCTTTCTTCAATAGTGAAAAGCAGTCCTTCGAATTCAATTCTCTCTTTGGGAGAAGGTATTTTTCTCTTTTTGCCGAGGATGTAGCTCGATATTGTGTGTTCTCCGTCGTAAAATTCCCTTGATATATCTAAACCGTAAAGATCCGCAACAAGACCTATTTTCGTTTCAGCTTTAAAAATGTAATTACCTTCGTTATTAATTCCCTCGACGAAAGGATTTTTTTCATTGAGAAACAAAATACTTGAAAAACACAAAATAAGGTCCACTCTTGTAATGATTCCACTTACCTGCCCATACTCATCAACACAGACGGCCAGATCGTCATTCATAGAGTCGAAAAATTCCAGGACTTTCATGAAAGTAGTCTTCTCATACACGAAGCGCGGCGGTCTAGGAGACTTATTGCCTTTTTTCACCCAATCTCTTATGTAATAGACACCTTTTATATCGTCCGGGTTTTCTCCGTGGCATACGATTTTTGAATGACCTGTTTTTCTATAAGCTTCCAGAGCGCCTTCGTATCCGTCCTTTTCCCTGCAGAATACAGTGTTTTTTCTCGGTTTCATAAGTGAGGAAACCTTGAGCCTCTCTAGGGCTGATACTCCCCTTTCAAGTATTTTTGAATTCGGGGACAGCAATCCGGCTCTGGCAAAATCTCTGACGGCATTTTCAAAATCAGACAATCTTCTTTCTTCGCATGACCTGACTCCGATTAGATAGAGCATTTTATCCGAAATTCCTTTTAAAAAGTCTGAAAAGGGACTTAAAACTTTTGTTGAATACATCATGAAAACCGAAAGATTCATAATTGCTGAGTTTGGATCCGTTTTACTGAGGCTTTTAGGAATAATCTCTCCAACGAGCAGTATGACGGCAAAGTCGAATAAAACCGAATAAGCCGGGTTATGCTGTTTCAAAACTGTTTCGAAAAGACGTTCTGTCAGCGTGCTCATAGCGACTATGCATATGTTTGTTCCGACAAGTATGGCAGAAAGATTATTTTCAACATTTCCCAAAAGAGATAAAGCGGTTTTTTTTCTTTTGGAAAAAGAACCTGCGATTCTTTCAGTTCTGGCGCTGACCAGAGCGAGTTCAGAAGACGTGAACAAAGCGAGAAGAAAAAGAAATATAACTATAAAAAACATCAAAAGCGCCGAGTAAATCATAACTCTTTTTCCACGCTAATTTCCGTCACTTTATTCTTCCTGACCTTATCAACTCTCAATTTTGAGTCCCCGAGTGAAATGACGTCATTTTTTTTCGGAATTCTTTTAAGATTCTCAAGCAAAAACTTTCCCGCTGTTTTGCCTGCTATGGAAGGGTCGACATAAAAGTTCATCGCCTGTGAAATCTGCCTTAATGTTGCATCTCCTGTAAATTTAACTTTTTTCTGACCTAAAAGAATTTTACCGCCGATTTTAATAATACTATCTTTACCGAATAAGTAGTCTAAAATATCGTCCTCGTTTACTATTCCTTCGGTTTGTCCGTATTCATCCTTTACAACCAGGAATATGTCTCCTGTTTTTCTCAAGTTATTTAGTACTGAACTCAGTTTTGCCGACGTGGGAATAAAAAATGCCGGATCGACAAGATTTTTAATAGTCCTGTCGCTTTCGGCTCCTTCCGCGATGCATTTTGAGAGGGAAAGTGTCCCCGTTACGTTGTCGAGGTTTTCATCGTAGACGAGTAAAGTCTTTGACCCGGTTTTTTTGAAAACGGATTCGGCTTCACTCCATCCGGATGAGGAGTCTATACAGGGAATGTTCTGTCTTTTTTTCATGACATCCTCGGCTTCGGTAATACCGAGTGACAAAAGCGAATAAGTCAATTTCCATTTAACTGATTCATGTGAGCTTTGAGAATTCTTAGCCCTATGGAGAAGATAGATTATCTCTGACGCGGAAAGTATCTCGCCTTTTTTGTCTTTTAACACGCCCTCGAGAAAAAACTCGAGAGGTTTTATCAAAGGATACAAAACGAAACCGAGAAAATACACAAAAGGACTCAAAGCGAATGCCACTTGCCGGGGCCTCCTGACGGCAAGCAGTTTTGGGCCGAACTCTCCGAATATGAGAAGAAGGGAGGTCACCGCGAGTATGTTCAGAATTATCACTGCAGTGTCCCCTTCGGTTTTGCCGATCACAGACAAGAGAATTCTGAAGGAAAGCACCGACAGAATTATATTGACTACTGTATTGCTGAAAAGCAGAAGCGGAAGTGTGAAGTTCGGAGAAAAATAAAGTTTATGCAGAACTCTTCCTCTCAATCCCAAACTCGCCGTTGCGTTGACGACGTATGAAGGAAGAAGAAATATCGCGGTTTCGGAAGCGGAAAAACACGCGGACAGGAATATCAGAAGGACGCAAAAAATCAGAGAATACATGTCAATTTCTCTTTTTTCAGTTCTCTCAGTATCTCTTCCTGCTTTAACCACATTTTTTTCTTTTTTTCTCTATCGCCGTCTTCATATCCTAAAAGGTGCAAAAATCCGTGGACAATGACTCTTGTCATTTCTTCTTCTGGGTCAACGCCTAAACGCCGGGCGTTATCGATGATTTCTTCCGGACAGAGAATTACATCCCCCAAATAATCTTCTAAACCGCTTGGAAAGGAAAGAACATCCCCTGAATATTTCTTTTTTCTGAATTTTTCTGTTATTTTTTGCATTTTGTCCCTGCTGACAAATACGATGCTCAGAGACGGATCGCCGACTGAAAAGCAACCGGCGATTTTATGTATTATTTTCCTGATCCGTTTTTTGTTTTTCAGGTTCAGCGGAATAATCTTTATCCTGTTCTCCATAGTCCTTGTCCGACGGATACTGAATTCTCGGGTGATACAAGCTCGCCATGTGCTTTACAAAAACTTCCTCAACTGTGTCCAGGTCTCTCATGGAGAGTTCCGAATCTTTTAATTGACCGTCGCTTATCCTTCTTTCGAAAATTGATTTAATCTTCTTTCTGATATCCTCTTCTGACGGATTTTTCAGGCTTCTGCATGCCGCCTCAATACTGTCTGCCAGCATTACAAGAGTTGCTTCCCTGCTCTTTGGGAGAGGGCCTTTGTATCTAAATTGGTTTTCGTCTATTTCAGGGTCCTCGGGTTTTCTGGCGACAGAAGCTTTATGAAGAAAAACTTCCATGACGTTTGTCCCATGATGTGTTTGGATAAACTCTTTTATTTCGGCTGGAAGTTTATATTTTTGAGCCAATTCTTTGCCGTCTTCGACATGCTTTCTGAGAAGATTCACGCTTTCACTCGGATATATGCTGTCGTGTATGTTAAGTGAATTCATGGACTGATTTTCAATGAAATTTTCGGGGTTTTCAATTTTCCCTATATCATGATAATAAGCTCCCACTCTTGTAAGAATCGGATTTGCACCTATCGCTTTTGCAGCGGCTTCTGAAATGTCGCCGACTATGAGGGAATGATACTTTGTTCCCTGCGCGACTCTCGCCATTTTATGGAGAAGCGGCTGATTGTCAAGAGAAAGCTCAAGAAGTTTCATGTCGGTCACAATGTTGAAAAGCCTCTCAAAAAGAGATATGAGCCCCAAGGCGAAGAATACTGAAAGTGTCGATCCGATGAAAGACACAATTAAGGAATTCAACAGAGCTTTCAAGGGCAGGTCTCCTGAAAGATAAAGACCCGTTGATATAACGCTCATCCCGGAAAACATAGCCAATAGAGCAGTGTAAAAACTCGCTCTTCTGTGTATCTTCCTTGAGACCACAATAGCCGAAGCGCTTCCGATCAACAGCGCTAAAAAAAGATTGAGCGAATAGCCCCAATAGACGCCGGCGAGAGCTGAAAGCATAAGAGAAGAGATTAAAGCTTCACCCGGTCCAACAAGCAGTGCAATTAAAAACCCGCCGAGCGCTACCGGTGAAAGGGCGATTAAATTATCCTTGAAATTTTCCGATGGAAAATTTGGAATTAATTCATTTCCGGAAGGACCGAGATATTTTATCAAAATACATGTAGTCACTGCAGTTAGAAAAACAATTGATAAAAACAAGAACATTCTCGATCTAGTCTTCCATGTCATGGGACACAGAAAAGCGAGAAAAAGATATGACAGGAAAAACACCGCCGAAACCGAAATTAATCTTCCCAATATGTCTTTTAGACGATATTTCGACTTTCCCAGAAGGCTTATTACCTGAGGGTCGTCCTCTCCGACAAACTTAATAAGTGACGCGATTTTTATCGAATCATCTTTGGTTATCTGCTGATTCTGCCTCAGAACTTCCGCCCCTTTGCTCACTTTAATATCCGTGTAAGGATCTATTGACCGAAGGGCGGAATCTATCTTGGCGTTAGTCCAGTTTTTATCATAGTAAAGATTTACCTCCGCTATCTTTCTCAGGGCGTTCCTTAAAATAACAGTGTCTTCCTTTCTGTATGCCGAATAAGTCAATATCGCGTCGCTGAGCTGGTCAACACTGAAAAGTATCGCAGCCTGGGGTTTTTGAATCTGGGTAAATCCGTCGGTATCTATAACAATGACTGTTTTCTGTCTGTTCTGGGTAAAACTTTCGGAAATACCGATTGAGACAACTGTGTCAATAAGTTCTCCGAGCGATCTTGAAAGATTCTGGACGGTGCGTGAATCGAGCGTTCTGCAGATGCTGTCGAACTGGTTTTTAGTCAAATTACGGGGTTGAAGCCATTCATAAAATTCGTTTAACACCCTTTCTCTGTTTTGCGGCGGCTGAAAGTTGCCGAGAGAATCATAGGTATAACTTTTCAGAGTGCAAGAATCGAGAAAAGTCATGAAAGAATCTTTTGTTATCATGCATTTGTCGTAAACATCTGTTTTAGATAAAATCGGAGTCACCGTATCCCTGACATAAGCTGATTCCGCGGCAAGACTTTCATTCGCTTTTAAGACTTTGAACTCGATTGGAGAGAGAATCGTCCTGTCCGAGACCTCGCCGGGAATAAAAGTCAAAGATTTTCTCGACGGAGGATGCGATATGATTTCAGCTGAAACAGCTACTATGAGAATTGACAAAAATCTCCAGCCGAGAGTGAATACCTTGCTTTTATCAAGCTTCATAAGCGTCTTCGTATGCTTTTATAATTTCTTTGACAAGTCTGTGGCGCACGACGTCGTCTCTGGATAAAACACTTATTCCTATTCCTTTTATCCCGCACAGAAGCGTTTTGACTTCGATAAGACCGGATTTTCCTTCAATCAGGTCGCTCTGGGTGACGTCTCCGCATATAACTGTTTTTGAATTTCTGCCCAGTCTCGTCAAAAACATTTTCATCTGCGGAGGAGTCGTATTTTGAGCCTCATCGAGTATTATGAAAGCTTCATTGAGAGTTCTGCCTCTCATGAAAGCGAGAGGCGCTATTTCGATTAAACCTAACTCTATAAATTTTTTCATCTTGTCTTTAGAAAGAGTCATCTCGAGCGAATCGTATAACGGTCTCAGATACGGCTGGACTTTTTCTATTAAATCCCCTGGAAGATATCCAAGGTTTTCTCCAGCCTCGACCGCTGGTCTTGTGAGTATTATTTTCTTGATCCGCTTCTCGGTCATCATCTCGACCGCTTTTGACACTGCCAGAAAAGTTTTACCTGTTCCCGCCGGACCTATGCAGATTGTCAACTCACTTCTTTCAATTTCCTCTATATATCTTTTCTGGCCGTCACTTCTTGGAAGAATTTTCATGCAGGGGGTGTTTATCTGTATTTTATCGTCTGAAGTTTTTGCCCCTGAGTTTTCTATCACTGAAATAAAATCCGTTTCATCCCTAATGGAATCTGCTTTTATATGAGAAATTAAATTGCCGACTGCCTTATGAGCCGATTCGACAGAATTTTCTTCCCCTCTGATTATTACTTTTTCACCCTGTAAATAAAACTTGCAATCAAATTTCGCCCTCAGGATTCTCAGATATTCGTCTCGGGGACCGACAAAAGAAAGAGCAAGATAGCTCGGTAAATCTATGGATTTTTCAGCCATATTAAAAAAAGGGGAGAGTTTTCTCCCCTTTTTTTTTCATACAAATCCAGGAAATTCTTACCTGCCGCCGCGAACCTGCGACCTGTACCTTTCCCAAACTGTGGGATCCTGATTGAGCTTGAACTGCTGTTTCGGAAGGATGAGATCCGGATTGGGACCTATGACAGTTTTGTTGTCGTCATAGATCATCTTCCAGAGATACCATCTTTCGCCCCTGGGCTGATACTGCCTCTTCGCGATCCACCACAGGCAATCGCCTTCTTTTACTATGTAGGTCACATAGTCCGGTGTTCTCGTGAGTTCGGCAATCTGCCTGTTCAGTTCACTCTTCCTGGCGAGCAGCTGATCGACTTCGGCTTGAAGTTGATCGACTTCGGCTTTGAGTCCATTCACAATAGGCCTGTTTTCGGTAATGCACTGTTCGTATTCTTTGAACTTGTTCAAAGCCTGTTCTTCTGTCAGTCTCTCTTGGGCAAACACCGCTGATACCGCGAATATGCCAATAAAGAGAGCGAGAATCAATTTCGAATATCTCATCTGTTACCTCCCCTTACAATCCGCGTTCAGCTTTGAGTTCCTGCAGTCTCAGTTCGAGTCTTTCGATCTCGGCCTGAAGGTCGGCTTTCTGCTGCATCAAACTCTGTTTACGATTCTCAAGCCTTGTGCGCTCTGATCTGAGGCTTTCACATTCAGACTGAACCTGCCTCAGTCTCGCGAGCGTTTCCTGGGACGCGCCCTTCGGTCCGCAGCCAACCGCCAGCAAAGACAGCATAGCTGTGCCCATAAAGACAGCCGTTAAACGCTTCTTCATTTAACAAACCTCCTTTCTAACTTTAGACAATGTTATCACAAGATAACAACGCTTACTAAATAACAGAATTTCTTTCCCGTGTCAATATCTTTGAAACCTCTGAAAAGTCTAACCTCCATAGACCTTTTAGTCCTGAATTTGTTCTCTTTCACTGAATAAAAGCCGAAGCGTCCCTGTTTATCAAAAAAACAAATCTGCCCACGGGATCGTTCCAGACATAGAAATCGTCCCTGAGCCCCATCGCATGAGCGAGCAATCTGGCTAATCTTAAGTTTTTTTCCGAGGCTAGAATACGTGTCTGGTTTTTCTGAGCTGTGTCAGGTGATTCTATTATCGCCACGACTTTTATCGGTATTCCGTTTATCCTGTTTTCGTCAAGAGACCTGAAAAGCCTGCCGGCAAGACTGTCGTCAGGAAACCTCGACACTATGCATACATTAAGTGTATCAATGCCCAAATCCTGCAACAGTGAAGAATCAGGCAGAAAACGGCCTCCATTGGCCAAGTCGTCGCCCGTTTCGATGACTAAATGAAGATCTCTTACAACAAGAGGAGTGGAGTCAGGATATAATGACTTAAAATAATCTATAATTGTCTTGGAACTTTGGGAATTTTCGGCTACTGAAAAAAGGTTTAGAGAACTTTGAAAAGCTTCAGTAACCTGCCCGTTCAATATGGCATATCCAAATCCCGGACCGGTTGAATCAAAAATCGAATCTATCCCGCTTGAAAGAAGTATCTGTGCCTTCATAGCTGTTCCTGAAATTTTCGATACGTTTATTATGTCTATTCTATAAAAAGAATCGGCCGGCGCAGATAAGACGGAATCGTTTTCTCCTGTTAAAACTGAATCAACTGCCGTTTGTATTTGGGGTGTTTTTTTCTGAAGAAAATTGAAAGGATTGAAGATGACCGCCAAAACCAAGAGAAGAATCGGTATCAGAGCGTAGAGAATTTTAAAATTGAATTTTTTTGGTTTACCTTCCTGCGGTGTTTCAACATTTTTCCTTTCTTTTGTTTTTTCGACTGATTGGATTTGATCTGATGAAAAGACCGGCACATTTTCCTTCTCCTCTTTGGCGGGATGGGAAATGTCTTCTCTTTTGTCCATGGCTTTTTCTAATTTTCTCTCCGGGATATCGCTGTATAAAAGCGGGACTTCGTTAATTTTCAGAACTGCTATTGTTGCGTCATCGTCCGATCTCGCCTTGACTGCCGAAGAGATAATAATTCCGGGCGTTTCTTCAGAATATCTGTAAAGGCAAACCTCTCTGATCTCTCCTTCGTCTAAAAAATCAGTAACTCCGTCAGAAGTCATGATAAAAATATCTCCGCTTTTTACGTTGACAGATGTGATTTGAGGCTCTACGACAGGTCTCGATCCGAGTGATACAGTTAAAATATTCCGCATTGACTTGTCCGGTCCTGTGTCCTGCTGAGCTGTCCAGCTGAAATCCTTCGTCATTGTCTTGAGGGCTCTTTCCCTGAGAAGAAATACTTTGGAATCTCCGACATTGGCGATGCAAGCTGAATGACACTTAAGGGCGAGCAAAGAAATTGAAGCTCCTACTCCCCTTCTGTCGTTTGTTTCTTTCCAGTCACGGTAGAATTTGCCGTTAACTTCTTTTACAGTCTGCAGAAGCCTTTCTCTGGTCGTCCTACTCGTCTCGTCGGAATAAAATTTTTCGGCGATTTCTTTAGCTATGTAGTGGGAGGATACTCCGGCATCGTTCCTTCCTCCAAAACCGTCAACAATAATAAAAAGCGATCCCTTTTTTTCGAACTCTTCCTGATTATTGGCAGAAAACCATGTGAATTCGTCTTCATTCCGGGAAGTCTTCGACCCTTTCAAGGATTTGTAATTAAGCGATATCCTGCTCATGCTATTCCGACATTTCCCTGAATTGCTCAAGCTGCCTCGAACGGGCTTTTAATCTAAGCTTTTTAAGCGCTTTAGTCTCTATCTGCCTTATCCTCTCCCTAGTCACGCCGAATATCATGCCGACCTCCTCGAGAGTTTTGGGACAACCGTCTTCTATGCCGAACCTGTATACGAGGACCTTTTTCTCCCTTTCAGTAAGCGTATTGAGAACGCCCCTTAATCTTTCGTCGAGCATCGCGTTGGCGGCAACTTGAAGAGGGGAAGCCTCTTTGATGTCCTCTATAAAATCCCCAAAAAAAGCATCGTCGCTGTCTCCTATGGGTCTGTCCAGGGAAACAGTATCCTGTCCGACATTGAAAACAGCATAGATTTTTTCAATCGGTATGTCAAGTTTTTCGGCTATTTCGTCGGGCGTCGGTTCCTGACCTGTTTTTTGTTTGTAAATTGATATTTCCTTGAGGACTTTGTGCATTACCTCAATCATATGAACAGGAACCCTCACTGTCCTTCCCTGATCGGCAAGAGCTCTGCTTATAGCCTGCCTTATCCACCATGTCGCGTAAGTGCTGAATTTATAACCTTTTCTCCAGTCGAACTTGTCCACAGCTCTCATGAGACCGACATTTCCCTCCTGAATTAGGTCGAGAAAATCGAGCCCCTGATGACTGGATTTTCTGGCTATTGAAATGACAAGTCTCACATTAGCTTCAATCATTTTCTTTTTAGCGTCGTTGACTCTGCTGTTGGCTTCTAAAATCTTCTGGAGTATCTCCTTTGTTTTGACAAAAGACGACATTCCTTCTTCTTCCATCTTTTTCTGTTCCCTCGCCATCTCCGAGAGCTTCAGTATATCTTTTTCAATGTTATCGTTTTTCTTCTTAACTGAAGCTATTGCTGAACGACTCGCTGATCTGACAATTTTTAATATCCTCTCAGGATCATCGGGAAGCTCGTCTGTCGAAGACTTAAAAAGCGGAGCTATGTTTTTCCATTTTTTCTCCTGATGGCATCTCATTTCACAGAATTTGTCGAAATTAGCCTTAAGAGCTTCGACACATTTTTCGACGATTTTTATATGCAGTCTGTCGTAAAAATCCAATGAATATACTTCTTGCCTGACAGGAGGATTTACGAGATTCATAACCGCTTTTGAAATGTCTCCCAAGACTTTTTCTTTCTCAGCCCTTTTATTTTTCTTTTTAAGGTTCTTAAACTTCTTCTCTATGCTGTTTATCTTTTTAATAAGGAACTGCTTTTTTTTCCAGATTACATATCTCATGGGGAAGAGAAGGTCTTTTTCGTCTTCAGGATAAAAGAAAAGCTTCAGGAATTCTCCTACATTCTGACTTTTCGATCTTTCGATTTCTTCCTTAATTTTTAAAAAATACTCTACACCTGTAAAACAGGAGAAAACATAATCAGCAATTTCAATTTCAGCTTGTTCTTTCTCTTTGGCTACGACTATTTCGTCTTGTCTCGTCAGCAGCTTCGTGTTTTTGAGTTCTTGCATGTATAGCTTTGTCGGATCGTCAAAAGCCTTAATATTGTGTATCTTGAGAACTTTTTGCTTTTTAAGAGTTTCAAGCTGTTCGTTTCTTATTGAAATATCGTTTTTTTTCAGGTGTGAGCATATTTTTTCGAAAACTTCTTCGGCAGTGAGACTATCCGGTATCAAGCCGTTTATCTCTTCGTAAGAAATGCTGTTTTTTTGAGATCTGGCTTTCTTTTCAATTTTTACGAGAACAGATTCAAGGCATTTTTCTTTTTTCTCTCTGGTCTTTACTACTTTTGAAATCACCTTTCCTTTTTTCTTGACTTTTGTCGGCGCCATTATTTTCTGCCCTCCCTTACCAACTGCTGCAGTTTTAGAGCAAGTTCTCGCGTACTTTCTCCCTTCTGCTGAGCAATTTTAATTTCCTTTATCAGTTCTTCGCATTCTTCCTTGATAGACTGACTGCCTATTTTTTTCATCAATGAATCAATACTTTTTATAGCTTCAGATTCTTCGCAAAAACGCAATCTCAGGAATTCTTTTCTCAAAGAGCTTCCGTCGTCGCTTCTTTCGATTTCTTCAGCCATATTCTCAATTTCGGCGATTTTTAATCCATATTTGATAAGATAATCATTTAAGCCGCTTTTGGCAACTTCTCCTGCGGAATCATCTCTTTTCGATGACGACAAAAGCAGTAGAAAGAGTTTTTCTTTAGTCGTAGAACCCAGATAAAGAGCTTTTTCCTCAGAATTCTGCTGATTTTTAGATAAATAGTCATCTATGTCAGGAATTCCGAGTGAAGTCGAAGCTTTTCGCTTCCACTCGTCTCTCAGAATCCTGTCCTGTATTCTGTTCAAAAAACCTATTATTTTAGACGCGAGCTTTGATTTATCCGCTGGTTTCGCCGAATAATGGACGTCCATAATGAAATCAAGCCACGTTTTTATGTTGTTTTCGATTTCTTTTCCAGGGTCTTTTGACCTGTTGACGAGCTCGTCTGGGTCCTTGTATTTTTCAGTCACTATCACTTCACAGTCAAGTCCGGCACTGAGAATTATTTCTATGGCTCTTCCAGCTGCTCTTTTGCCCGATTCATCGGAATCGTAGAATATATCAACAGAATCGGCGTATCTCTTCATCGATTTCGCCTGTTCCGATGTGAGTGAAGTCCCGCAGGATGCTACGGCGTTTTCGAAACCTCCTTTGAAAAGAGAAATTACGTCCATATACCCTTCCACCAGCATGAACTTAGAACTTTTAGAAGCCGCTTTTTTGGCAAGATGAATTCCGTAAAGAGTCGAACTTTTATCGTAAATCTCCATTTGCCGCGAATTGAGATATTTGGCTCCCTTGCCATTTAGGTCCCTTCCCCCGAATGCGATAACTTTTCCGCTGCTGTCTGATATCGGAAAGATCAGTCTACCTGTGAAAGTTTCGTAAAAAGAAGAGTTTTTTTTAGACACCAATCCCGCTTTTTCGAGAATTTTAAATGAAAACCCGGATTTTTTAGCCTCTGAGGCAAGCGCTCCTTTTGAAAAACCGATTCTGAAAAGAGATATAAGATTTTCAGTCAAGCCTCTTTTCCCGAGATACTTTCTGACAGAAACACCCGCGGGACTCATGAGGCATTCTTGATAATGAACGCACGCGAACTCCATTACTTCGTAGATGCCCCTGTCGGTTTTTTTTCCATCATCAAGGGACACTCCCGCTCTTTTTGCCAGCTTTTTCAAAGCTTCCTTAAAATCTATGTTCTCCATCTGCATCAAAAAATTAAAAGCGTTGCCTCCCGCGCCGCATCCGAAACAGTAATAAAGATTTTTCAGAGGTGATACAGTAAAAGACGGCGTTTTTTCTGAATGAAAAGGACACAGCCCCTTAAAATCTTTTCCGGAGGGGACAAGTTTGACGTATTCGGAAACGAGTTCGACTATGGGTGTTTTTTCGAGGACTTCCTCGACTTTTGCGTTTTTTTCCAATCTCGCTTCGCTCATTTCAACAAAAGAACAGTCACTCCGTCTCCGCCTTCGTTCGGAAGTCCTGCCCTGAATTTAATTTTGTTCGCCGTCAGATAATCCTTTATCCTTTTTTTCAGTTTTCCTGTTCCTATTCCGTGAATTACTGTCACAAAAGGATGTCCGGCGAATACAGCGTCGTCGAGAAAGACATCTAAGCGTTCAAGGGCAGTGTCGGAATCCAATCCCCTGAAATCAATGCTCGTGTTGAATTCCCTGTCCCTTGAAAGCAGGATTCTTTTTGAGCTGATTTCCTCGTCTTTTAGATTTGATATGGACAAATCCTCAGGGAAAGAAAGAATTTTGACTTTGCCTGTCTTAATCAGGTATCTGCCCCTTTCTTTTTTGAGAATCTCTCCGTAAGCATTTAGCGATTTGACGAATACTCTGTCCCCTTCGGCAAATCCGGCCTGAGCTGTATTCTTTTTTCCAACTTTGCTGTCTTCTCCGATAAAAGCCCTTCGGTAATCGTCAATGCTCTTTTTAGAAGCCTTGGACTCTCTGAGCTCTTTTATTATCTCTTCAGCTTTTTTTCTCGTCTCCGATACAATGCTTTCCTTTTCTACTTTCGCTTCGCCGAGAATTTTACCTTCCCTTTCCTTAATACTTGCTTCAGCCTCTTCTATTTTTCGGGATAAAGCTTTTTGTCTTGACAGTTCAGTTTCAATCTCCATTTCGGAAACCCTGCATTTTTCGAGAGTTTTTTTTAACTCCTCTACCGTTTTCTCGTATGAGATCTGTTCTCCGGGCATCATTGAAACTGCTTTTTCTATAATCAGTTTGGGAAAACCGTATTTTCCGGCAATTTCGAAAGTATATGATGAACCCGGAACCCCCATAGTAAGTCTGTATGTCGGCTCGAAGTCAGCAATATCTATGTCCATTGACGCGTTCGATATCTTTTCAAGATTTTCAACCGTCACCTTTAATTGAACTATATTTGTTGTAGCGACCGCGGAACATCCTTTATCTACAAGAGCTTCCATAAAAGAAGCCGCCAAAGCGGCTCCCTTGCCCGGATCTGTTGAACTGCCTATTTCATCTATCAGGACAAGTGTGTTGGGCCCCGAGTAATTCCAGATCATGTTCCATCTTCTGAGTCTCGCTGTAAAAGTCGATATATCTTCTTCGATGGATTGCCTGTCTCCTCCGTCGCATAGGACTTCGAGGTCAAAAGGAATCGTAGTGCCCTCAGAAACAGGCGGATGGACTCCGATGTATGAGAGAAGAAAAGTTATACCAATGGTTTTAAGGGCTATAGTCTTTCCTCCGGCGTTGGGACCGCTGATGAGAACTGCTTTTTTGCCTTCCGGGAACATAAAATCGAGAGGGACCGTGGCATCTTTCCCTTTCAAAATACACAAAAGAGGATGCCTCGCGCAGGACAGATTCAGAGTCCCCTGAGCAGGTTTAACTCCATCAAATCTTTCTGAAAAACGCGCTTTTGCGAGCGCGCAATCGAGTTGGCATACTCTTTCGTTTATTTGGAGAAGATCGTCTTTCGCTTCGAGGACTTCTTCAGCCAAAGTTCTGAGGATTCTTTTTATTTCCCATTGCTCGTCTCTTAAAAGCCTCTGAAGTCTGTTGTTCTCTTCAACAAGTTCGAACGGCTCCATGAATACAGTCGATCCGCTTTCGGATACGTCGTGGACAAGACCTCCGAGATGTCTTTGTTTTTCAGTTTTCACTGCCAAAACGTATCTTTCGGACCGCTGGGTAATAAAATTTTCTTGAAGTGAATCTTTGTATTTTTCACAAAGATTTTTTGCGCTTTTTGAAAGACTCTTTGCCTGAAAGGAAATTTGTTTTCTTATCTTCGCCAGTTCCGGACTCGCTGAATCCCTTATAAAACCGTCTTTGTCAACTGTTTTGGATATATGCTTTGCAAGATCAATCCTGCGGCCTAAGCCGGATGTCAAAGAAAAAGTAATGGGGTATTTCGAAGACAGTTTTTCTATTGCTTTTTCAGTCTCCGAAGCCATGCTCAAAAACAGACTGAGATGATAAAGCTCTTGAGGCGAAATACCCCTTGCTTTTTCGAAAGCGGAGAAAAACAAGCCTTCAACGTCTGCCAATTCGCCGAAATTAAGGTTTACCTCTGCCGGTATACCTCTCCACTCTTCTGTGAGATCGAGAAGAAAGCTCACCCTTGCACTGTCGGCGACAGGAAATTCTTCTTTCAGCCTCTCAGCGCTTAAGGGACTTGAGCACTCCTGAGCAATTTTTTCGAGAATGGAATAATAATCGAGAATCCTGCAAGATTCTTTGTCCATCCGGAAATTGTCTTATCGTAAGCCTAAAAGCTTACTTTCTTATAACTCTGCGCCTGCTAGAAAGGCTTTTCTTCTTTCTTTCTTCGCTTGGTTTTTCAAATCTTTCGTTTTTCTTGAAATCGCTCAGTATCCTCTCTTGTTCGCAAACCCTCTTAAACCTCTTGAGCGCCGATTCAAACGATTCATTGTCTCTGACTTTAACACCGACTGACATATTCTATCACACCCTCCTCGTATTATGAAACTTAAAAAAAACAAAAAACCCTCTCTCTTTTTTGAAAAGAACTAACTAGATTTTTCCGAATATAACAGCATTTTCGAGTCTTGTCAATTCTAAACTTCCACTTATGTTAGTTTTATGCCGGCGCTTATATTTATCCAAGAGGAAATTAACATTGATATTGTAAATATCAGCCATGTCATATATAATATCCGCTTTAGAATTCCATGAAATTTTGACAACGCTTTTTGGGTAGCACTACTTGGGAGGAAATCAGATGAAAGCAATATTGACAGCCCTTATACTATTTCAAACACTGAAAGTTTCTGGCGCCGCCCCAGAACTTTTCTTTTCATCTTCACAGGACACCTCAGTTTCTTTTTCAGATGTTCTTGCATACAGAAATCTTAAAGATGACGACCTTGGCAGATTTTTACTAGTTAAATATTTTTCCCTTGAAGCATACGAAAACGGCATAGCTCTTGAAGAATCGCTGACCCTCAAAACCATTGCAAAGGAAATCCTCTACAAACACGCTCTAGTTAAACACGGCGTCCTGGATTTTACTCCGACCGGCGAATACCTCGACAGTATCCGCATGATGAGCGGCAATTCCATAAGAGCAATATTCATCTGCACAAGCGATTCCGTCCTTGCAGAAAAAGTGTATTCAGAGCTTTCTACAAGCCCCAAAAAGGGCGACAGCTCATTCGCACAGCACGCCGAATCGCTTTTCTTTGAACACGCGGATCCAAGAATATCGGGAATCGCAGAAATTTCTTGGGAAAATGTAATGTATCCTCTGAAAGAAGCCGTTTTCTCTCTTGAAGATTATTCAGCTGGAGAAGTCACAAGATTTCCGACTTTCTATGTCGTGCCTGTCAGGCTCGAGACAAAAACCAAAGACCCCATTTTGCCCGATACAATGAACGCAGAATGGATTCAGTTCATCGCATCTCTCGCGCAGACGAATTACAGGATAAAAAACATACTCGACGCAATTGAAATCGCGCGTCCGTCCTACGAACAATCCACAATGCTTTTTTTCACAACCGCTGACAGCGCAAAATTCGACACGATACCATTTCCGATGTTTCCGCAAATCTCGAGCGTAGATTCCTCAAGAGTGGTCTGCAGATATCTCGGCGAAGAGATGACCGCAGGGGAAATGCTTCTTCGTTTCAGGAGAAAAGGGACATTCCCGAGACTCGGCGACACAGTTAATTTACGTTTTGAGATAGAAAGGCGTCTGATTGCCGAAGACGTGTTCACGATGCCCTATGAGGACGAAATTAAAACCGATCCCTTTGTAAGGGCTGAAATCAAGCTCATGCAGAACGAACATCTTTACAATGTCCTAAAAAAAAGAATTGAAGACACAGTATTCGTTGACATATATGAAATGAAAGAATTCTACGAAAATAACATTGAGGATTATCTATACCCTGAGCAGATAAGATATTCGATTTTCATGAATCCCGACAGTTCCCTATCGGATTCCATGAGAAGACTCATCGCAGAAGGCTTTTCTTTCGACTCCCTTTCCCGCCTTCACTCAAATCATCCGACTGCGATAAAAGGCGGAGACGCCGGATACAGGGGCAGGCATCAGCAGGGGACTATATATCCTTTAGTAAATGAGCTCGACAAAGGGGAAGTTTCGGAACTCTTTAAGGCTATCGACGGATGGATTTTCGTTCAGGTAACTGAAGTTCAGCCGCCTAAACCTGCTCCTTTCGACAGTATTCAGATAAGGCTCAAAAACGACACTCGCAGGGAAAAACTTGACAAGACTTTCGCGGAATTCATAGCTGGACTAAAAACCAAACATTCTGTCGCTTTCAGCATCAACGGCCTTGTCTGTTCTTTCATAGATTACCTGTTCGGCGGCAGTAAAAAGGACTGATATGATATATCTTATCATGACTGTCATGATGAACGGTTTTTTTCTGAAAACATCAAGAGCTGATCTTATACTGACTCCGCCTGCCGGTGAATACGGCATAGACAGTGTCAGGGTTTCGATATTATATCCCGAAAGCATTGACGCCGAAATCCCGGTTGTTTTCTTTATGCCGGGATTCGACGGCAATCCGGATTGGTATTTTAGTTTTCTCGGCATCGAGAGGATTATTGAAAACACCCCTGTCGGAAGGTCTTTCATATCCGTAATAATTGACCCTTCTTTCGGAGAAAACCCGTGTGTTTGGGTCAATTCAGAAACTGCAGGGAACTGGGAGGATCTTATCTGCTTTTATCTGACAGAGGAGATAAGTCGCTGGTCGCAGGAAAATCTTGGTGCAAAAACCCGTCCTTTCTGCCTTTTAGGCCATTCCCTCGGCGGCTTCGGAGCTCTGAGAATAGGATCGAGGCATCCGGATATTTTTCCTTATATAGGTTCTGTTTCGGGAATTGTCACAGCGGACGTCTTCGATTACTGGACAAAATACATAGAGGAAGAAAATGTCTGGGCTTCGCCCGAGTTATACGGACCTGAACATTTTTTCACAAGACTTTCAGACGAAATGTCTCTGAATTTCACAGGAAGAGGTGCAGATGAATTATTCGAATATCACTGCGGCAAGCTGTCCGTTGAGGAAATGCTTTTGGAAAAGATCAAATCCGGCGGTTTCGATATTCTTTATTCGTTAAAAAATGGCTCTGTTGCTTTCCTAAACGAGAAAATTTATATTGCGAGTGCCGAAAAGGACATAGTATGCAGAGTCGGATTTCACGCAGAACTATGCCTTGAACTCGGTAAATCGGGAAATTCAGGGAACTCTAAGTGCAGTGTCTTTACTGCCGATCACATAAGCGTTCTGGGTCCGGCGATATCCGAATGCCTTCAATTCTTCTTTCCTGAGAGCGACTGATGCTTTTTCCAACCGTAGAATTCGGTATCTTTTTCTTCATTGTCTTCGCCGCGAGCTGGCTTCTTAAAGACAGAATCCTGCCGAGAAAGATAGTTCTTCTCGTCGCAAGTTATATTTTCTACGGATGGTGGGATCCGCGTTTTACTGTACTTCTTTTTATGTGCTCGTTCGGAAACTACATGTTCGGGCTTGCCATGTCGGACATGAAAAACGGCTCCCACAGAAAAGCTGTAATAGGCATAGCTGTGACATGGAATCTCATTATTCTCGGGTTTTTCAAGTATTACGGTTTTTTTGCCTCTTCCCTTAACAATTTCCTTTCATTCGTCGGACTGGGGACCAGCATCAGCGTTCTCAATATAATTCTTCCCGTGGGCATATCTTTTTTCACGTTTCAGGCCATGAGTTACGTGATAGATGTCTATAGAGAGGAAATCCCCGCTTCAAAATCTGTGGTCGATGTCCTTCTTTTCATCTCGTTTTTCCCACAACTCGTCGCAGGACCCATTGTCAGAGCAAAAGACTTTATTCCTCAGCTTTCTCTGAAGCCCGATCCGAAAAAAATACCCGCTGCGAGGGCGTTTGTCCTCATTTCAGCAGGCTTGTTTAAAAAAGTCATAATTGCGAACTACCTGGCAACTGAAATTGTAGATCCTGTATTTGAAAATCCTTCCGCTTTCTCCTCTCTCGACGCCCTTTTCGCAGTTTACGGCTACGCGGTTCAAATCTATTGTGATTTCAGCGCCTACAGCGAAATTGCAATAGGCATAGCCTCTCTTCTCGGATACTTCTTCCCCGACAATTTCAACTATCCCTATAGAGCTCAGTCAATAAGGGATTTCTGGCGGAGATGGCATATCTCCCTCTCGACATGGCTCAGGGACTATTTATATATACCTCTCGGAGGCTCCAAAAAAGGGAAGTTCAGAACTTACGTCAACCTGACATTGACAATGCTTTTAGGCGGTTTATGGCACGGAGCCGCCTGGAATTTTGTCTTCTGGGGAGCTCTTCACGGCTTCGGTCTCGGAGTTGAGAGATTTCTTATAGACAAATTCGGCGACAGAAAAAGAAATATTTTATGGCAGATTGCATCGACCGTTTTCGTATTTCACTTCGTATGTCTGAGCTGGATATTCTTCAGAGCAAGGTCTTTTTCCCTCGCTTACGAGTATCTGCGGTCTTTCGCCAACGTGTCTTTACCCGTAACTAACCTGACCCCTTTCGTCTTCTTCCTCGTGTCAATCGGCATAGCAATGCACTTCATCCCGTCATCTCCGGGCAATTGGATACGCGCCAATTTCATTAGACTGCCCGCCTCGGTGCAGGGTATAATACTCGGTCTGGTTTTATTGCTGGTGAGCGCGTTCGGGCCCGAAGGAGTGGCGCCTTTCATATATTTCAGGTTTTAGGGGGGAACATGGATTTTATGGAAAAATTCAGAAATGAGAAATTCTACGACCTCTCTGCCGTCTCTAAAATCCTTTTGGTCTGTCTCGTTTTTGTCATACTCTTCGATTCTACAGGTCTTTATAACTGGTCAAAAAAATTGAGCGTCGGACCGGCAAGAAAGTTTTTCATGTCAATCACAGAACCTCTCGCCTTCGGAACTTCCGCTATAGGACTCGATTTGCCGAGAAAAGCCCTTAAAAATTCTTTTCTTTTCTCCATGGGCAAACAGAGGGAAGCGGGTTTCATCGCGGCGGAAAATCCCGGCATCAATGAGTTCAATACATCTTCTGTCAATTCAGTCCAGCCGGACAATACGCACGCTGTCGTCTATTCCTCTTCATCTCCCCTGCGCATTTTGCTCCTCGGAGACTCTATGATGGGAGACGGCCTTGGGACAATGCTAATAAGAGGCATTGACGATTTAGCTGATATGACGCAAAAAAGATATTTCAAAGTCTCATCCGGAATGACGAGACCGGATTTCTACAACTGGCCCGCCCAGATAAGGCAGATATTTTCAAACGAAAACTACGACGTTGTGATTGTGATGATGGGAACAAACGACGCCCAGAACTTCGAAATGGACGGTAAAATTTACACATACGGAACCGACGAATGGTTTGAGGTTTACAGACAGAGGGCTACGGACTTCATAGCGCTTTTGACATCCAACACGTCGAGAGTTTACTGGCTGGGAATGCCTCCTATGAGAAGCTCGGGATACAATTCGAGAATGCAGTCGCTGAACACCGTCTTTCAGGAAGTATGTGCAGCCAATCCCAGAGCACATTATTTTTCGACAGTCCCTATTCTCGGAGATGCGTCGGGGAACTACACGACTTATTTAACCGTTGGCGGAAGACAGGTCCATGCCCGCGACGAGAAAGACGGAATACACATGACAAGGGCGGGAGGTCAGCTCATAGCCGACAAGATCATAGAAAAAATCAGGAGCGATTTTACTTTTGAAGATTAGCCCCTTCGTATTTCTTATTTTCTTCACATCTCTTTTTTCAGACGTCACCGATGACTCGGGCAATGTCTTTGTCAACCAGAACCAGAGAGACCTTTTCTGGCAGAGGATAATCAGATTCAGGAGCGAAAACGACTCTGTCTCCCAGGGCGGGGTAGTTTTTCTGGGAAATTCTATTATCGAAGCCTACAATCTGAAAAAGCACTTTCCCGGAGTGACTTCATACAACAGGGGAATAACAGGAGACAGGATAGGCATAGACAGAGACGGCGGAGTCTTAAAGCGCCTCAGGGAATCCTGTTTTAAGCTCAAACCTTCAAAAATTTTTCTCATGATAGGGATAAACGACATAGGCGACAGAAACAGATCTGCAACAGAGATAGCCGGCGGCTACAAGCTTCTCGTCAAGACCATCTACGACTCCATGCCCGGCGTCTCTCTTTTCGTCCACAGCGTCCTTCCTACCGGCGGGGTATACTCAAGGCTCAATCCGTCTATAGATTCTCTGAATCTTCTACTTAAAGAACTTGTCGACAGCCTAGACGCGGAAAAACCTATTTATTACATTGATCTGCACAAAATTTTCACCGACACCACAGGTAAAATCCGCAGGGATCTTACAATAGAGGGACTCCATCTCAAAGAGTGCGCTTACGATGTCTGGACAAGCGTTATCTGGGATCTCGTCTATTCAGGTCAGACAATTTCAATCCAGATAACCTTGAGCGAACCCGACTCCCTGCCTTCCGACACCACTGGTTCATCGGACTGAAAACTTTCACAGCGATAATAGAAAGAAGAATTAACCACGAATACAATTTTTGCAAACAAAAATTGGGACGCGAATAGCTAATTTGTTTAACAAATTTTATACTTCGTGGTAAAAATTCTCTTATTTCTCTTATTAAACTTAGAAATAAAAATATCCACCAAGAGGGTAGATTCCAAGATTTGGAACTGCATAATAATTT
>JAFGIG010000046.1 GCA_016929715.1 Caldifarciminota bacterium | reverse complement strand
TTTGCTCAAAGAGAATTTGTCGATTACTACTACAAGAACGCGCGAGACAAACTGATTTTGATGACTATGGCTTGCCTGACGCCGCCTTCGGAAAGCTGTTTCTGCGCGTCAATGAAGACAGGACCTTTTTCCGATGAGGGATTTGACCTTCAATTCACCGACATGGAAGACGGAACTTTTTTCGTCAACACCGGCACGGAAAAGGGAAAAGATCTGATTTCAGAAAACGGGAACCTTTTCAAAGCGGCAACAAATGAGCTTTATGAAAACTGGATGGATAAAAGGAAAAAAGCCGAAACACTTCCCATAGCTAAAAATTTCGACAAGGAAAAAGCGATAGCCGCCATGGATACCAAGCCTTTGGACGAAAAACTTCTGGCGGACATAACTGACAGATGTATTTCCTGCGGAGCCTGCAATTTCGTATGTCCAACCTGCACGTGTTTCAACGTCAAAGACGTTCAGAAAGACGGCAAAGGCATAAGGCAGAGAATCATTGATTCCTGTATTCTAAGCGGATATTTCAGAATGGCGGGCGGACACAACCCGAAAGAGAGAAAAGAACAGCGCACTCGGAACCGCTATTACTGCAAGATTTTGTGGGACAAGAACAAATTCGGCGATACCGGCTGTGTGGGATGCGGAAGGTGTCTCGACGCTTGCCCTGTCAACATCGACATCAAAGAAGTATTTCAGGCATTATCATAAGGGAGCGGTAAAATGGAAAACAACGAATATCTGCCCCGGGCAGTCGAGATAAAGAAAGTTAAGAATTTGGTTTTCGATGTGAAGCATTTCACTTTGAAGTTCAAAGACAAGAAACCTTTTGTCTGGAAACCGGGACAATTCGTCCAGGTCTCGATTTTCGGCAAAGGTGAAGCTCCTATTTCGATAACTTCGACCTGCGAAAGAGGAGACGACCTTGAAATAGCCGTCAGGAAAGTTGGCGTTTTGACAGACGCCCTGCACGAACTCAAGGAAGGTGACGAGTTTTTTGTCCGTGGACCATACGGCAATTCTTTCCCCTGGCAGGAATTTGAGGGGAAAGACATCCTTTTCGTGGCAGGCGGAATAGGACTTCTTCCGCTGAGGTCTGTTATGAACGCCGTTTTCAACAACCGCGACAAATACGGCAAAATATGGGTCCTATACGGAGCAAAATGCCCCGCAGAGTGCGTTTATGACGATGAAATGGCAAGATGGTCCAAATACCCGAACGTGGAAGTCCTCAGGACAGTTGACAGCCCCGACGAAAGCTGGAAGGGTAGTGTGGGGGTCGTCACTAAATTGTTTGAAAACATAGAATTCGATGCGTCCAATACCGTCGCATACGTATGCGGCCCGCCGATAATGATTAAATTCACGAACATCACTCTCGAAGAAAAGAAGATGAGAACTCAGGATATAATAACTACGATGGAAATGCACATGAAATGCGGAATAGGAAAATGCGGACACTGTCTTATCGGCCATAAATACTGCTGCACCGACGGTCCTGTATTCACTCAGGCAGAGCTAAAACTATTGGATACTGCATAAAAGAAACTAAATCTGAAGAGAAAAAAGCGGCGGCGTTAAAACCGCCGCTTTTTCAGTTGTATAGATTTAACCTGTATCCTCTTGCAAATCCTATTAATCGTATATTCGAGGCTTTTGCCATTTCGACGGCTCTGTCTGTCGGAGCTGACCTCGATGCTGTCAGATAGACTCCGAACCTGTTCGCTTTGAGGAAAATTTCAGAAGAAATTCTGCCCGAGAAGAGAAAAAATTTGTTTTCTCCTGTTTTTCCCTGCAGAAGCGATTCGCCGATGAGTTTGTCAACCGCGTTGTGTCTTCCAATGTCTTCCCTGAAAGATAAAATCCTGTCGTCTTCGCAAAGCGCCGCTGCGTGAACGCCGCCGGTTTCGGAAAAAAGAACGGACCTTTTGTTGAATTCCCGGAATAATGAAAGAATCTTTTCCGGGCTGAAATCTCTGGGTGACGGCAGTTTTTTAATTTTACTGAGTGAACTAATGGAAAAAGTGGATGCCTCTCCGCATCCTGAGGTCATTACGGATTCAGTTTTCATGTCCGAGAGATCGAAGTTTTTGTTAAGTTCGACGAAAACTGACAAGCCGTCATCGCTTTTTCTGACCCCGGATATTTCTCGTGGAGAGTCTATAAACCCTTCGGAAAAAAGATTGCCGACTGCGAGTTCTTCAGGGTCCGACGGAGAGCATACGAGCGATGAAAATGAAGATCCGTTAACAATAATCCGGACGACAGACTCAATAATGATTTTATCTTCAATTGTATTTTGACCATTACGCAGATCAATTCTTGTGATTTGAATTTTTTTATACATGGAGAGCTTCGGCTAAGTCTTTCTTTTCGTTGACATTGAAAAACATTTTAACTTCGGGGTCGAACTTTCTCAAAACATCTTCTTTTATATAGACTGTTTGGACTTTGCCGAAAAAACTCTTGATTCTGTTGTCGTTCTCTTTTAACTGTCTTTCTATATGAGTAAGGCAGGATTTGGAATACAATGCGTGAAGAGGTTCAGTGAAAAGCCCGATTTTCGGGACAATGACATCGCCTTTCTCTATTGAAGTCATATATGAAATGAAATCTTCCCTTAAAAGGGGCATGTCGCAGGCAACAACGAAGATCCGCCGGGACATTGCTGTCTTCAGCCCCGTGTAAATTCCGCCCAAAGGTCCTCTGCCTGGAACAATGTCCTCTACTATTTTCGCGTCAAAACCGGAATAGAGTTTCTTGTTGTTTGTGACGATAATTACTCTGTTGAAAATATTTTTCATACAAAGAAAAACGGACTCGACGAATGTCGAGTCCCCGTATTTTGCGAAAGCCTTATCACTGCCGAAACGACTGCTTTTGCCGCCGGCGAGGATAACGGCTTCGGTCATGCCTTGTTGTTTTTTACGTAGACCATCCAATAGAGTGTTCCCACAAAACCCGCTCCTCCAACTATGTTTCCGAGGGTCACGGGCAGAAGGTTTTTCCAAAGGAAAGCTATCCATGTCAAGCCTCCCAAATCAAGACCTGACGCCGTTGCCGCAGCAGTTCCTTTGAGGAAAAGGCCGAGGGGTATGAAATACATATTAGCGACACTGTGCTCGAATCCCATGGCTACGAATGTCATTATAGGAAAAAATATAGCGAAGATTTTTCCTATGATATTGTTAGAAGCTATAGCCATCCAGACTGCAAGACAGACGAGAATATTACAGAGAATACCTCTGACAAAAGCCTCTCCCCAGGGAAGACTAACTTTACCGGCGGCGATTTTTAAGGCGGCTATACCGGTCAAAAATTCTCCACCCTTCCAGAGACCGCTGGCGTAGATGAGGTAAGCGAGCAGTATTGAACCGGCGAAATTTGCCAGATAGACGAGAAGCCATTTGTAGAGGACTTTTCCGACGGAAACTTTTCTGTCGAGAACTCCCATCAGCATCAGGTTGTTGCCGGTGAAAAGCTCCGCGCCGGCTATGACGACGAGCATTAGTCCTACGCTGAAGACTCCTCCGACGAAAAATTTACTCAGTCCCACTCCGAGAAATTTTGCAGAGTCCGAACCCACCAATGTCGCAATCGCTGCTCCGAAACCGATGTAAAAACCGGCGAAGATGCCCAGAATTATGACCTTCCAGTCAGATGCCGTCGTTTTCTGAACGCATGTGGATCTCGACAGGACTTCGGCGACATTGGCCGGTGTCTTACAACTGATGTTCACTACATCTGCCATTAATCCTCCTTGCCTTTTCGAGAGGCATTATAGCTCTCCCGGGTGACTTGCCATTCATCCAATTTTACAGTCTTTTTGGTGCGGGTTCAGACGAAAAACTCTGACAACCCTTTTTGTTAGAAAAACAAAAAGTATTTTAATCGACGATTAGAGTTTTGTCAAGCCGGAGGCTTTTCAAAATTCCGGTTTGTCCGAAGTTTATAAAGTATTGTCAAATGGACTGATTTAGCCGATAATCATATTCTGGATATTGATTTTCCTGAAAGGAGAGCAGATGCTTCATCCGGACAAAGCGATTGAATTCCTGATGAAATATTCTTTTGATTATCAGAAGGAACTGGTGAAAATTGAAAACTCTCTAAATCGCCCCCTGAACTACGACATATATTCAAAAACAGATCTGCCTCCCTTCAGCAGAGCGGCAATGGATGGCTTCGCGTATGATTTTTTGGACATTTCGGAAAGATTCAGGATAACTCAGGTAATACATGCCGGAAAACTCCCTGAAAAAGCTGTCGTTCAAGGTGAATGCGCAAAAATCATGACCGGCGGAATTGTTCCCGAAGGAACCGACACGGTAATAAGGAAGGAATTCGCTTTCGAAGAGAACGGATATATGAACATTGTCAGGGCAGAGGAAGTTCAGAATATAACAAAACGCGGTGAATACGCGAAGAAAGACGGATTACTGCTTTCAAAATGTATTATAGGCTCCAAAGAAATAGGAATTCTCGCGTCGTCAGGTTACAACGAGATAATGCTGCCAATAAGTCCTCTGGTCGGAATAATAACGACCGGAGACGAGCTCGAAGAACCAGGAAGGACTCTCGATTACGGCAAAATATACGACAGCAACCTGTTTCAGCTCTCTTCGCTTCTGGTTTCCTGCGGGTTCAGAAAAAAACTTTACAGCAGAACCCCCGACGATTTTTATGAATTGTTCGAAACAGTTGCAAGGGCTCTTGAAGAGTGCGATATAGTCCTCGTTACTGGAGGCTCGTCTGCGGGAGAATTTGATTTCACGACGAGAGCATTCATAAAAAACGGTATTTCAGTGAGATTTGATTCACTTTTGATAAAACCCGGAAAACCAACTGTTTTCGGAGAAAAAGGTAAAAAATTCGCGTTCGGAGTCCCCGGCAACCCAGTATCGGTTCTTGTCGTATTCGAGGTTATAATTAAACCGTTTATTTACAATCTCATGAAATTTACATACAAACCGATTTATTTACGGGGTTTGCTCGAAAAGGCTTATGTTAGAAAAAACACTCAAAGGGTTGAATTCATTCCCGTCAAATACGACAGAGGATTGATAAAAAATCCTTCTTATCACGGCTCCGGGGACATTGTAGCGCTCGGAAATACAAACGCTCTTCTGAGGATAGACGACGGCATCGAATCCCTGAGCGCCGGAGAAGAGGTCTATGTTAGACAAATATAAACGTGAAATCTCGTATCTTAGAATCTCTGTGACGGACAGATGCAACCTCAGATGTTATTATTGCATGCCTTCAGATGGCATAGTTAAAAAAAAGCATTCACAGATAATATCTTACGAAAATATCCTTAAGATTACCGAACAGTCGGTGAAAGCGGGTATAAAAAAAATCCGCCTCACGGGAGGAGAGCCGCTCGTGAGGAAAAATATAGAAAATCTTGTCGGAGACATATCTCGCATAAAAGGTATAGAAGAGGTGTGCATGACGACAAACGGAACACTTCTTTGGGAGAAAGCCGCCGCCTTAAAAAATAACGGCATTGACAGGGTCAACGTGTCGCTTGACACTCTTGATCCCGTCAGATACAGAGAAATTACAGGTGTCGGCGACATAAAAGACGCTCTTAAAGGCATTTATAGCGCTATAGATGAGGGCATAAGAGTAAAGATAAACATGGTTGTCCTCAAGGACACTCAAAAAAAAGACATAGAAAAAATGAGATCTTTCTGCGCGGAACTGGAAATTTCTCTCCAACTGATAAATGCCTACAGTCTGAAAAAGAGTAAAACAGACGGGGTATTCGACAGACCGCCCAAATGCGAAAATTGCAACAGGATAAGGCTCCTGTCGGACGGAAAACTGAAACCATGCCTTCACAGCGACATAGAAGTAGAGGTAGATTACGATAACATTTTGGGCAGTATAGTAAAAACTGTTAATTTGAAACCCGAAAGAGGATTTATATGCCTGAAGAGGAACATGAACGAGATAGGCGGCTGAAAAGTTTCACTCACGCCGACGAATTCGGTAAAGCGTCAATGGTCGATGTCTCGGAAAAAAAAGTTGTAAAAAGATATGCCAGAGCCGAAGGTAAAATAGAATTGTCCGAAGATACGCTGTCTCTTATAAAACAGAATCTCATGATGAAAGGAGACGTGCTCGCCGTTGCCAACATAGCCGGAATACAAGGCGCGAAAAAAGCACAGGAGCTTATTCCTCTGTCTCACACAATACCCGTTGAGAGTGTCAGATTGTCTTTTAGATACTTTGACAAAGGTCTTATAATCACTGCTGAAGCCAAAACAGAATCCAAGACAGGCATCGAGATGGAAGCTCTCACTGCAGTAACCGTTGCCGCTTTAACCGTTTACGACATGTGCAAAGCCGCGGACAGGACAATGAAGATAACTGACATCAGGCTCTTGGAGAAAAGGAAAGAAGAAAAATGAAAAAAGAATTCACAATAGTTTCAATAAACATTTCGACTGAAAGAGGAACGAAAAAAACTCCTGTCCAAAAAGCTTTGCTCAAAGAAGGATGGGGCATAGAGAGCGACGCACACGCCGAAAATTGGCACAGACAGGTGTCTCTTCTCGCCACGGAAGATATTGATGACGCCGTTAAAGGAAAAATCCAAATATCTTCCGGCGACTTTGCGGAAAACATTACAACCAAGGGAGTTGACCTTTCGAATCTTCCTATAGGAACCGAACTGCATATAGGAGACACCGTTCTCAGAGTTACGCAGATAGGAAAAGAATGCCACACAGGATGCGAAATAGCCAGACAGATAGGCGAATGCGTTATGCCGAGAAAGGGAATTTTCGCGGAAGTTGTCAAAGGAGGAGAAATAAGCTTTGATAGTCTCTGTTATTACAGTATCTGACAGAGCTCACGCCGGCATCTACGAAGACCTGTCCGGACCGGAAATCGAAAATCTTGTCAAAGACGCATTTTCTTCCGCGGAAGTGAGAAGGAGCATTGTTCCGGACGACGAAAAAATGATTGAGAAAGTTCTCAAAGAAAATGCTGATTCGGATTTTATATTAACTACCGGAGGAACAGGTATTTCCGAAAGAGACAGAACACCTGATGTCAGCAAGCGGTTTTGCGACTTCGACCTGCCTTGTATGTCGGCGGTTTTGCTTTCCGAATCATACAGACAAACTCCCAACGCTATGCTTTCGAGAATTTATGCCGGAGTGAAGAACAAGACGATTGTTGTCAATTTTCCCGGATCGGTAAACGCCGCGAAATTATGCGCCAGAACTCTGATCCCCGTAATGGAACACGCGCTGAAGATGCTGCGCGGAGAAAAGCATTGAATTTATGTGTTATTTGTATTTCAATAGACAGTAAAAGGGGGAGGACATGAAAAGGTTTTCAGTGTTTCTGCCCGTGATATTGGCCCTTTCGTGCTCGAAAGGCGTCCCTTCCCGGACATCGGGTCTTAAACCTCAGTCAATTTACAACATCTCTGTGGACAACAATCAGGTCGGTTTTGAAAAAGTCCAAAGAACTGTAAACGGCGATACGACAATATTGACATCGGTTCAGGAGAGGCCATTTCGGCTCAGACCCATCGTCTATGATTCCAAACTGGTTCTCGTTTCCGGTTTTTCCTCGCGTCAGATCTCGACATACAGATGTTTTGAACAACTTCCCGGCCAGAGGATTTCCTTCAGGTTAAAATTCGAAAAGCCGTGGATTGTCCTTCTGCACAACAGCGTTGTGTCTTCGCCGAGATATTACAACAGCGACCCCAAGGACCCCGACGGGCCTGCCGTCATAGAATGGGACAAAGCGTTCCTCATAGAAGCTCTAGTAGGAAGATATAGCTTAAAAGATACGCTTTTTGAGAGAGTTCAGGAAGTGCCGGTTCTTATTCCGTCGGCTTTCGGGGAATGGGGCGGAGCGGTCATAGAACTCACAAGGCTGAAAAACGACACGGCGGAGTTCAGAATTGTCTACACAAGAGAAATCCAAAGAGATTCAATGCTGTTTTGGGCGGATGACAGTGTTTACGCGGTTGTCAGGACTATTACTGGAGGACCGAACGAAACAGGAAGACTCCTTCAGGCGAGAGTTGTCCTGCCTACAGGAATATCGCTCAGCATTTTCGAAGACGAGCAGGCACCGCTCACCATGCAGAATCCATTGATATTTACTCCCGAAAAAGAAAACTATTCTATCGAAGATGTCAGTTTTGAAGGCGCAGACAGAGTTATTCTGTCGGGTTCATTTTATGTTCCCGAAGGCAAAGAGGTTTTTCCTGCGATTTTATTTTTGCAAGCGAGCGCTGCTTCTGATAGAAATCAAATGGGAATATTTTCTTCTCTCGCCGCCAAAATCGCATCAAGCGGAACGGCTGCTGTTCTAATTTATGACAAGCGAGGCGCGGGAGAAAGCGGAGGAAGCTACGATTCTCTTCATTGGGGCATTCTGGCTTCTGACGCCGCTTCGGCTTTTGAGGTTCTTTGGGCAGATCCAAGAGTAGATAGACATAAAATATTTATTCTTGGCCACGGTGAGGGAGCTTTGATTTCTTTTGATTTGGCATCAGACATGAATTTTAAAGACAGAATAAAGGGCGTCCTCTCCCTAGGCGCGACTTCTCTCAATCCTGTTGACTCAGGCAATATAGAAATGCTCATCCTGCAGGCTATAGAGAGGGATTGGTCGAGTGAAAGACTCGAAAAACAGATAAATGATCTGAAGGCGGGACTGGACAATTTAAGAAATACTGACGCTTACTGGGCTGATATCCCGGGTTTTGGAGGCGAAAGAGAGAATCTCGCCTACGCGAGATCGCTTCTCGATTTTGACCCTCTTTCAAAGATAAAAGCCTCTTCCTGCCATTTTCTGATTCTGCACGGAGAAGACGACAGATTTGTTTCACCGAGAAACGCCGAAGTTCTTTTCGACGTATGCCGCCAAAGAGATTTAGAGAAAGACCTTTCAAAATATCTTATTTTAGAAGGCGTTGACGCAAATTTCGCATTTCCGACCATTGAGGGCAAAGACGGTTTCCGTGAATACTTTAAGCTTCCCGAAGACGCCGGGAAAGAGATATCACTCAGCGGAATTATTATAGAGTGGATAGGTGAAGTCGTAACTTCTTCGGAACAGCATTATACACAGGAGGATTAAATGAGAAAAATATATTATATTACGACCTTATCTTTACTCATTTTTTCGTGTTCGAAAGAAGGCGAGCTATCTAATCATAGCGATTCAGCTTTAATTAATATGCCCCCTATGCAGATACTCCTGACGCCTGTGTCTCCGGTCAGAGGAGACGTAATAACAGCCGATTACTCCTATTCGGTTCCCGGTGTGGATTCGATGTTCAATATCTGGGTGGTGGAAAGTGAAACTCTCCATCAAAAGGGAAAAAACCTTCAGACCGCTCAGTTTCCTGTTGGAGCGAGCATTAAAGCCTTGGTTTTCGTATTTTTTGACAACGGTTATGTAAAAACATTCGAATCTTCATCTGTAAAACTTGCCTCACCCGCTTCCGCTTCAGTGGCGGCGGCGAGAATTGGCCCTGATTCGGTGACAGTGACCGGAGCTGTCCGGCTGTTGAGAATCGAAATAATAGGGGACAAAGAGAATTTTTCTTTCAGCTCAAAGTGGTATAGAAACAACTCTCCTGTTTACAGCGCGACAGACACTGTTCTTCATCTGGGAGGGTTCAAAAGAGGAGACGAAATCTTCCTCAAGCTGATAGACGGAAACGGCGTAGAATATATGACAAATACAATAATAATTGCTAATTCCCCTCCTGCGATAACATCCACGCCGCCATCAGTAACAGGAGAAGGGCCATATACGTATCAGTTGATAGGTTTAGACGCTGACGGAGACAGACTATTTTATTCTCTCTCACAGTCTCCTCCCGGAATGACGGTAAACGAGACAGGTCTCTTAGTCTGGGAAAATCCAATCGAAGGTTCGCACCCGGTCACAGTTGAGGTTTCCGATGGAAACGGTGCGAAAGCGGCTCAGGCTTTCACTCTCAAATTTACTGTTCAGTTATAAATACTTGTATCAAGTAAAGCGAGGTGAAAAATGAGGAGATTATTCTTTCTATTGACATTTATCCTGTCGATTAATCCTCTTTTCTCTCAGATCCAGGTAAGGCAGGCATATAAATTTTACGGACCGACCGGTCTGCCCCAAGAGCCCTGGATTGTTGTCCAGCAGACTTCGGCCCCGGCTTTCGCGCTTTTGGACTCCAATTACATCTTTGTCTACACTTTTTCTCTTCCGATTCCCTCAAATGCACACAGCTGGAATGTAATCGGTGTTTCTCCTGATTTCGACGACGATCCGGAGATAGAAGCTTTGTATCAGGTGTTCGATACAGTCGGCGGATTCCGGTCCTATGTCGTTTTGAGAGATCTCTGGAACAACTTGAATCAGTTAGAGTTCAGCCATCAGGATTCGCTCTATTACGCATGGACCTCTTATTTCAAAGGGGAAAGGGTTTTTATTGTTTACAACCAGGAAAATCAGATTTTTTTCAGATCAGGGGTTAAAGTTGCCGTGGAAGAGGGTGACCTCTCTTTTACGGGACCCAACGAAAAGAGTTTTGTATTCAGTAATATTATTAATCCGGTTATCATCCAATTCAATCTGCCCCGTGGAAGCATTGCCGGGATAGATATTTACGATTCGTCGGGAAGACTCGTCAGGAAATTTGAAGAAAGATATTATGAAGCCGGAGAAAACTCAATTTACTGGGATTCAAAAGACTCAAGAAGCAACCTTCTGCCGGCGGGCAGGTATCTCGTGTCTTTCAGAACGGATGATGGAGAGCTTAACGAAAGTTTTATCATACTGAAATGAGGAATTAATGAAATGGTTAAACTCCGATCCTGTTAAAAAAACTCTGGCTTTTTTATCTCTGTCTGTCATATCCCTCCCCGTGTATTTAGTCAAATGCACACTCAAGCAGACAGAAGGCGGCATAGAAAATTCAGGAAATAACTCTGAGAAAAAAACAAGAGCACAGGATATTATTTCATCGAATCAGTGGGCTGATTATAAAAACCTTTGGATCGAACTTGACACTCTCGTCGACTACAGTCATCCTGATTCAGGAATATCTGCCGGCCATTTTACTTATATTGACATGTCTGAATTAGAGCAAAAACTTGAAAAAACTTCACTAGCTCTGAAAGAACTAGAAGAACACGGATTGCTCAGTTCTTTTGAAAACGAAATGCTTCTGAAGATGGCCGAATCGAGAATGAAATACATGAGCGGCTGGCTCTATTTTACAAGAATGATGCCTCCTCCCGTGGATATCAGTTCCGATCATCTTATAAGATTTATTGACGCTAAAACAGACAGCCTTTTCCGACTGAAAAGAGAAGGCCTCATTTCTCAGGAGGAGGCGAATTCAGCAGCGGAGTTTATAGTTCTCGGGCTCGAAAAATACGCTAAACTTCAGGCCGTGCACCAAATACAAAACAGGTGGGGTTGGGAATCGCCGATGATGTTAAGTGTCATGGGGGAAAATGGCTATTTGGACATAATAGACATGGATGTCCTGGAATATTTGCAAAAGACATACGACAGGATGGAATCTTTTCACAGGGACGGAACTGTGAGCGATTCACTTTTCGATTATTTTTCGGAGATTTACGAAAAGACGGAAACGGACTTACTCTATCTTGAGACAATTATGCCTTTCATGGATACTCTTTTCAGAGATTTACTGACTCGTGAATAGCTATTTTGTCGTCTTCGAGACTACAAGCGACTGCGACAACGACTGCATTTACTGCTACAATATTTGGAAAAAAAAGAATTTTCCGGGCAATAGAAGCATCAATGAAGACAAAAAAAGATTACTTGAAAACGTAATAGAGAAAATAAAACCAGCAGGAATCTGCTTTACGGGCGGTGAACCGCTTTTATGTCCTGAACTTCCTGAATTTATTGAGTTATGCAGGCCGAAAGTTAAATTTTTAAGTCTTGCGACTAACGGAAAAAATCTTGGCGAGGATTTTTTCTCAAGAATTAGTCCTAAGAAACTCGACCTTTTAGACATATCGCTTCCTACCCTCAGAGATGACAAATATGCGGAAATTTGCAAAAGTGAAGGTTCCGAAAAGGTGAAATCGGCTTTCATCCTTGCCAAAAAGAACGGATTCAGGGTCAATCTTTCCGTTACTGCAATGAAAATAAACATGGACGAAATAGAAGATATTCTAAGGTTCGCTTTCGCATTTTCTTTGGATTCGGCGACTATAAATTTTTTCGCTCCTTCGGGCAGAGGTGAATTTTTCAGGGAAGAACTTTCTCTGAGCCTTCAGGATAAAATAAGTATAATGAAAAAAGCCGACGAATTTTCGGAAAAAACCGGCCTGCCTGTGATTTTTGGAATTCCGTTTGAAAGATGCAGAGCGGACATCAGCTCGCTTAAAAATATAAAAATGTCAACATGCCTCTGCGGAGTAGTTAAATTTGCGGTTGATTTTGAAGGAAGCATAAGACCCTGCGAGATGAGCGGTTTAGTTCTCGGAAATATACTGAGCGATGATTTAGAGTCTATTTTAGACAGAGAAGCGCTTAAAAAATTCAGGTCTGAAAATTATTTATCTGAATGCCCGTCCTGCGTAAGCTATAATTATTGCATGGGTTCCTGCAGATTTTCCGGCTGATTTATTTCCTCTTAGCTTGACGTAAGGATATATAATTGCGCATTCTGAAAAAATAGAGTAACCTATTTCCGAATTGGCAAATTTAGCAAAGGAGGTATCATGAGGAATTCAGTCTTTTTGACAGTATTATTTATTGCTGTCAACGCTTGGGCTTTTACTGACGGTCCCTGCGGACAAATTTACAACGTAATAACGCCGGAGAATTGTCCCGAAATCCCGGAAGAAGCTTTCCAGGAAAATCATTATGGAGTTCAAATCCCGGAGTCCAGCGAAGAACAGCTCAGGGAAACAGACGCTTTAAACAACCCGATACCTTACGCCCCTCTCTGGGGACCGGATATTCTCGTCACCAATGAGTGCATTTTAACGCCCCGTTACGACATAGGTTTCGACTACGATGTCAATGGTCACCTCTATGTCGCTCTCACTACGAGCAACACAACTAACGACTCGATAAAAATTTACCGTTCGACTGACAGAGGATACACCTGGGTGAACATTTACACTTTATGGTTTAATATATCAAACCCTGTCTGTTTTTTTGATTTCGACTTCAGGGTCAGCAAAAACGATGCGACGCCCGACATGTTTTTCGCATGGATAGACTCAAGCTATACAACTAATACAAGAAGATTCTGGTTCGGCAAAGTCCCCGTTGACGGCTCTACTCCGACATGGAATCAATTCGACGGCTCTGTCGCCCAGACGAGCAACCTTGAAGCTCTCGCCATGGACATCAACGAAGAGGCTGATCCTTACGTGATAATAACTTACGCGAACAACAATATTCAATGGAGGACTACGCAGTCTCTCGATCAGGGCGCAAACTGGACATTTTACTATCATTCATCGGTTGCCGACCCGTTATCCCCCACCTGCTCTTTCAGCGACCAGACCAATTTTCACACGGCGATAGTCAGACAAGAGAACAACAACGCGATATATTTCCGTAACGGAACAACAGCCGGCGGATATTCAAATATGTATATCAGCAGCACGGCAGATCCTACTTCAAGAACGCATCTTTATGTTTCAGCCGACAAAACTGCATCAAATCCGAACAACCGCATAGTTGCAGTCTGGAGATACAACACGGGAATCAACTCGAGAATTTATCAGAACATAAGCACAGACGCCGGAAGTAACTGGCAGGGAGAGCAGATTCACACTCTCGTCGGCGATGTCTATTCAAGCAATCCTTTTGTGAGATTCGGACAGAACGGTTTTGCCCTTTTCACAGCTCTTGATTACCAGTTCACGAACGATTCTCTCTTTGCCTGTTATTACAGAACTTCGGATGACACTTGGGGCGGAAAAGTCTATCCCAACGATCACCAGCCTTCAGGGCTTCTTCCTTCAGTCGGATCCTATGTTTCTGCAGGAGGAAACGCAGGAAGAGTTCTTGTTTACAGGCAATACGCGGCAAATCCGATATGGTTCGACAGGTGGAACTACACAAACTCTGTCGAGGAACAGCCCGGTGTAAATCCCTCCGATTTCACAGTGAGTTTGATCAGGAACAACACTTCGGTGACTGTGAGTTTTGCTGTCATATCCGACTCAAAGGTGTCAATTGACATCTATGACGCTCTTGGAAGAAAAGTAACTTCTCTTGCAGACGGTGTCTATTCATCCGGAAATCATGCGATCGACTGGAATCTTCGGGATTTATACGGTCAAAGCATTGGATCGGGAAGATATTTCGTCAATTTCCTTATTGATGATTTCTCAGGGACTAAAACTGTCGATATATTCTGAAATAGGGGGCGATTGCCCCCTATTAATTTTTAATTTCCGTTAATAAGTTTTGAAAAATTTCAGCGAGATTCAATGCAAGTGATTTATCAAAGTGTTCTAGTTGACCTACAATATATTCTCTGTCAAAAACGGGATTTTTAAGCAGAATATTTTTTGCATCTTCTATGTCTCTCGGTCTTCCTGAAAAAATTTTAAAAACAATAATATCCTCAAGAGAAGCAAAACTGATAAAATACCCATCAACTTCAATTTTGTTGGCTCTTTCTATCGCCTTTTTTTCAAATTCAGAGTTAGAAAAAATCATATCGATTTTTATTTCACTTGATTTTTCCACCAAAGGGATGACCATTGTTTTTATAACAAAATCTTTTGGATTATCAACCAGGCACTTAAAACCCATGTTTTCAGCAAATTCAAAAATATCTTGAAACCTGTCAACGTCAACTCCCAATGCTACGTCTATGTCATTTGTCATTCTGGGGTCGCCATACAATAAAACCGCTTGGCCGCCAATGATGATGTAGGGTATTCCAATTTCGTCCAAACCCTTGGTTAATCTGAGGAGCAAATTTTTAAACATTTTTTCAATATTCCGGCAATTCTAATGTTTTTTTCAGTGCCTTCCAGAGGATCTCTTTTGTTGAAGACTCCCAAATATTTTGACCAGACAAACATTTCTTCGAATATCTCTAATTTTCTTTCGTAAGTGAGATTTTCTTTTTTTCTGAACTCGTCGAGAAATTTTCTGTATATATCAGAATTTTCAATCATAATAAATATTATATCACGGATCTGTGCAATAAAAACCAGGTTGTAATTTCTGTAAACCCGCCCGTTTTTTAGATAATCTATTGAAAATCTTTACCAATCGGCAAGGATACAGGCTATTCTTGAGCCTGCGTTTCCGTCCCAAAAATCGGGAATACTTCCTTTTTTCCATTTTTGGCCGATAATTATCCTGACTTTTTCCAAAACAGCCGTTTTATCTAAATCACACAATTCATTCGTCCCTTCCGTAACCGTTACAGGTCTTTCGGTGTTGGGTCTGAGGGTCAGACAAGGGACCATAAAGTATGTAGTCTCTTCCTGAACGCCGCCGGAATCTGTCAGGACAAATTTTGCGTTTTTTTCAAGCTCTATAAAATTTTTGTATCCGAGAGGTTTTGTCATCAGAACATTTTTTAATTTTTCCTTAAATCCGTAGTATTCCAGATTTTTTAGAGTTCTGGGATGAACGGGAAAGACGACTTTAATTATTTCTGATATGCCGTTTAGGATCTCTGATAAATTTTCTAAATTTTCTCTGTCATCGACATTTGCCGGTCTGTGAAGCGTGACAAGGCAGTATTCTCTTTTATCTAAACCCATATCATCAAGAGTTTTTCCGTCGAGTTTTTCTGAAATATATATGAGAGAATCAATCATCGGGTTTCCGACAAAGTGAATATTTCCGAAAGTGTTTTCTCTTTTGAGGTTTATTTCAGCTTCCATGCATGTCGTGAAAAGCAAAGCGCTTAGCTGGTCGGTTACAATCCGGTTTATCTCTTCAGGCATTGTCTTGTCAAAAGACCTAAGCCCGGATTCTATATGCGCGACAGGTATGGAAATTTTTGCTCCGGCAATAGCGCAGGCCATTGTTGAATTGACATCTCCGGCAACAACTATGCGCCCCGGGTTTTTTTCAAAGCACCATTTCTCAAAAGAGGTCATCACTTTTGCCGTCTGCTCAGCGTGGCTTCCGCTTCCGGCTCCGAGAAAGGCGTCGGGCTCTCTGATGCCGAGTTCCTTGAAAAAAACTTCACTCATCAGATAATCGTAGTGCTGGCCTGTGTGGACTAACAGAAAATCATCGTCATTATTCGATTTGAGCTCTCTGAGAACCGGAGCTATTTTCATGAAATTCGGTCTTGCGCCGGCTACAATCGCGGTTTTTTTCATTTTTCTCCTTTAATATATTTTTGAATATAACATTACAGGGACTTCCTATCAATGTTTACACAATTAATGTCTGCAATCAAACCCGGTTAGGGGCGCGGCGGTTATTATACTTTACGCCTCTTCAATACTATTCTCGCAGGCGGATATAAAATCGGTTTATCTTTTGAGCAATACAGCACTGATAATTTCTTTGGAGATTACAATATATTCCACAACTACAATCAATCCCGCGCAGCTGCCGCAGCCCACACAGATGAATTTTCTTTATCTGACATCGAAAACGGCTCGGCGAATATCAATGCTGTTTTGATGCAGGTCTATTGAACCTTAATTCCCGAGGTCTGTATTTTGCTGTTCTGAAGATAGGAGGATATCTTTTAGTGTCGAAAGTTTTAGGGCTGGATTAAATGAAAATATTACTATTTGTTTAACTAATTTGATAAAATGATTTGATAGAGTTACCTCTTGAAAAATCATCCTCAGGAGGAGGTGTTGTATTGATAATTCTTTGTCGTATATTCACAGACAGATATAAAACCTTAAAAAACGTTTATTTATGAAACAGTATATTCTGATAGCTATAGCTTCTATTCTTATGACAGTCTCTTTGTATCATTTCTTTTTGTATTTTTACGTCAAGAAAAACGGCAGAAGGGATTTTTATTTCGCGGTTTCGACTTTCGGAGGCGCTTTGTTTTCTCTTTTCGCCGTATTGATGTCAAACAGGTCTCCAGAAGTTATTTTATGGTTTCACAGACTGAGAATGTTGGGACTTATGGTTTGCATCTGTGCTTGGGCATATTGCATGTATGACATCTATTTCAAAAAAAACATAGTCCCAAAAGTATATCTGTTCTTCACTTTTGCAGTAGCTCTGTCTTTGCCTACGAATTTATTTCTTTCGCTTCCAATCGTCGAATACAGGATGAGCCTGTTTTCAGTCGAATTTCATTATTATTACGCTACAACAAAAATATTTTATTCTCTTTACGCTCTATCAGTCCTCATATTTTTCATTTATTCAATGGCGCTCATAGCTTTATGCAGAAAGCCGCCTGTATCGAGAATATACGGGTTCATGGCTTTTATTCCCGGAGTTGTCGGGGGAATAAATGACTTCGCGGTGACGCATGGGTTGATAAAAAATATATTGATAAGCGAATATCTGGTTTTCGGTTTTCTTCTCTCGATTTTTATACTTTTTCTGAAAAAGGAAAAAGAGGATTACAATACATTAAAGCGCCTGAACCTGAAACTTGAAGACGAGGTCGAGCAGAGGACGAAAGACCTCAAACACACTCTCGAAAAGGTCCGCGTTTTGAGCGGCATGCTCCCTATATGTTCAAGGTGTAAAAAGATAAGGGACGACAGCGGTTATTGGAATCAAATAGAAGCTTATATAAGAGACCATTCCGAGGCTGAATTCACGCACAGCCTTTGCCCGGAATGCATGAAAGAGATGTTTCCTGAGTATAAAGACCAGTAAATACCGTATTCGATCAACAAATCACGAAGGCTTATGAGGGCATGTGGATTACCTGATAAAAGACGATGCATTTGTAGGCAGACAGAAAGAACTGCAAATATTAAAAAACTGCTTTGAACAAGCTGTAAATTTCAAAGGGAAAACAGTATTAATTAAAGGTGAATCCGGAGTTGGCAAAACTTCTCTTCTTAGAAATTTTTCAAATTTTGCCGAAACTGGAAACAAAAATGTTTTAACCGTTCAATCTTTCAAAGACGACATCATGGATTACTCGCCTTTCATAAGAGCTGTCGAGCGATTCATAGATAACCTGGAATTCCCTCTTCAGGCTCTTCCCAAGTTGTTAGGTCCGGATTTTGACCCGGTGCTGTCCCAATTGGTTCCGAGAATAAGAGAGATATTTCCTGTCAACCTGAAGGAAAAAGACAAAAAAATTGACAGGACTTCCGTTCTTCTCTCTTTCTACAGATTCTTTTTGAATCTCTCAAAGATGAGACCTTTGGTTTTACTCATAGACGATATTCATTTTATGAACAATGAATCATTAAACCTTCTCAGGTATATAATCAAAAGAATCTCAGATGAAGCAGTTTTGGCAATAGTTACAAGCAGAAAGCATGAACCCGATTCACATCTTATAATCTTTGAGAAGGATCTCATCCGGGAAAGTTTTATAATGACGCTCGAACTAGGTCCCCTTTCCGAAGCCGAGGTCAAAAATCTTCTCGAAGATATATTTAAAATAGACTATATGAGTGATTTTTATGATTGGTTGTTTTCAGTTACCGGAGGTAATCCTCTTTTCGTAGAAAAAATAATTGAGGTCATGACATCTAAAAAATTAATTTTTTTCGATAAAGATAAAAATGAATGGTCTATAGATGAGAACTACAGGAATTTTCAGATACCCGAAACTCTCGATAGTATTTTAGAGAGTCATTTATCTGAACTTTCCCCTAAAGAAAAGAAAGTTGCAGAGACAGCCGCCGTCAGCGGTGATAAATTTGACAAAGCAATATTAAACGAATTTTATAAAAACATTTCTCAAAAAACTCTAAACAGTATTTTTCAACGCTTAAAAGAACTCAACTTAATTGTTTTTTCAGAATCTGAAGGGACATTCACCCATCCTTTAATCAGAGAACTGGTGTATGAAAGAATGGAGATAGATGAAAGAAGAAAAACACACAGAAAACTCGCGGTTCTGCTTAAAAATAGAAAAGGACATAAAGATAAAATAGCGCGACACATCACAGAAGATTTATCGGAAGATGAAAAAACCCCTGAACTTGTTGAAAAACTTTACAATATAGCAAAAGACTTTTTTGACGACCGCCAATACAAGCTTGCCCGTGATTTTATGTTTATGGCAAAGAAAATTTCCTCTGAGATTAACATATCAGAAAGGCAAAAAATTCTAATAGAATATGAATCGAGATATATGGACTGGCTTCTCGGTATAAATGAAGCCGAATTAATTGAAAAAAACGTGATTCTCCAAAGTTTATATGAACTCGGCTTGAAAGAAGAAGCTGCAAAATACTGCAGGATTCAGTTTCACAACAACCTGTCCCGGCAAAACCTTAAAGAAGCCGAACTTTTTTTAGAAAAAGCGTTCACTTTAATTGGTGAAAAGACCGAAATGTTCTGGATCCTCTCCGCTGAAAAATGTCTTTTGCTCAGAAGAAAAGGATTATTAAATGAATCCGTCAAACTGTCTAAAAGAATCCTTGAGAAGGTAGAAGAAGAAAAGGTTCCATTTTCTGTCTGTAAAATCTTATCGAACCTTGGCTTAGTGATGTATCTCAAACTAAAACCAAAGAAAGCCCGTGAGTATTTTGTAAAGGCGCTGAGCATATCCCGGGAAAACAATATTCTCAACCAACAAGCCGAATGTCTGTCTAACATGGGTCTGGTCGAAGTTTCTCTGGGATCTGTCCATTCCGCGCTTTCAAACCTCAACATGTCCCTTGAGATAGCTCGAAATCTCGAACTGGAGCAGCTTATCAGCATCAACCTTTTTTATATCGGCAACTGTTACGAAATTCTCGGATCTTTAGAACCCGCGCTTAAATATTTTGATTATGCACTTAATAAAGCTGAAAAAATCGACAACGCAAGGTTAATTGTTACTATCCAAGTGCATAAGGTCATACTTTTTATCCAAATGGAAGATTTTGTCCGAGCCGAAGCCCTTATTGAGAAAATTGATACTAAATATCTTGACAAAGTATCTTACTGCAGTCATCTCATAAACAAAAGTTTTGTTGCTGTCAGAAGAGGTGATGCAGAAAGTGCTGAAAGATTTATAGACGAGGCTCTGAGAGTTTCAAAAAAAACGGGCAATATATCAAGACATACAAGCGCTCTTTCAAAAAAAAGCATTATTTTTTTGAAAAACAAGAAAAAATCCAAAGCCATGGAATATTTCGAAAAAGCGAGAAATGTTTTTAAAAAAAACAACGATTTGCTCGGGATGAAATCGCTTTGTGTAGAGTTTGGCCTTGAGCTCGGAGGAAAAAAAGGAGAAATGATTTTCAACGAAGGTATGGATGTTCTGTTCAAGATAAAAGCCGGAGAAGCCTTGAAAAGACTTTTGCCTTCTATGAGAAAAGCAAAATTTAATAAATCAATAAAAAAAGTTTATGAATTTACTGAAGTAGTGACTGAAAAAAAAATGGAGGTGAGAACATTCGGCGGATTGTCCTTGATAAGGCAGGGTGAGTTAGAACCTGTTTCATCCAAGGAATGGAAACTGTCCAAAACTAAAGAGTTATTTGCTCATCTTATCTTGTCCCGATCATCTGTGCCGTCAACGAGGGAGTTTTTGATCACGGAGTTGTGGCCTGACAGAGATCCGAAAAAAGGAAGGAACAACCTCAGGGTAGCCCTAAACCAGCTGATAAAAGTTATCGGCTCCAAATCAGTTATTAGTGGAAACGAAACTGTGAGTCTAAACTATCAAATAGTCGAAATAGATTACATGGATTTTGAAAAAACAGTTAAGGAATGGAAATCCCGAAAATCCAGGGGTTCAATCCACTCCGCTGAAAGCTTTGCACTTAGAGCAGTTGAAATTTATAGAGGTTTTTTTCTTCCTGAATTTTATTTCGACAGAGCGCTTGAAAAACAGCGTGAACTTCAGGCAAAGATGAGAGAAGTCCTTTTTTGGCTTTCGGAATTAGACTTGATGAGAGCTGATTACAAAAAAGCCCTCGACTATGCTCAGAAACTTATCGCCATGGATTCCACGGATGAACAGGCTATAAGGATTATAATGCATTGTCTTAATGAACAGGGAGACAGAGTAGGAGCAATAAAGCACTATGAATTTATAAAAGATAACCTGAAAAAAGAATATGAGATTGACCCAAGCCCTGAAACAGTAGAATTATACGAAAAGATCCGATCGGGCAAAACCAAGACTTGATTTTCCGTTTAACGTTTTTTTAATGCCTGAGAATATTATGTTCCTGTTATGACAAATATTTCTGGGTTGTGATTTGAAACCGAAAAAAGGAGAAAAAAATGTGGAAAATCATTGTCATTATTGGACTGCTTGCGCCATCCTGTTTTTATGCTGTTTCAGACGGGCCAAGCGGATGGGATTACACCGTAATATTTTCCGACAGTTCCGGTGCTATTCCTGAATTCCATTTAAACGGCGATATTATGAATAATGCAATAACGCAGGAAAGCGAAAAAGAGCTTATCGAAGCCCAAAATTCCGAAAATCCGATACCTTACGCGCCTCTCTGGGGGCCTGATATACTTGTCACCGATGAGTGCATAATGACCCCTCGGTATGATATTGGTTTTGACTATGATTCCGATAAATTTCTCTACGTCGCTCTTTTATCTAGCAACTCAGTAAACGATACAATCAAAGTCTACCGTTCGACAGATAGGGGAATTCACTGGGATGAGATATTCACCCTGAATTTCAACTCTTTAACTCCTGTATGTTTCAAAGATTTCGATTTTAGGGTAAGTCATAATGATGCTGATCCTGATATGATATTTGCGTGGGTGGATTCCTGCCTGACATCTCATAACAACAGGTTTTGGTTCGGAAAAATCAACGTGAACACTCTTATTCCTTACTATTATTTATTTGACACTTCATCCACGGCGACAAGGAACGTCAAAAAGATATCCATGGACATAAATGAACTCCCTGATCCATATGTCGTGATAACATATACCAAAGGTGTGCCGAATTTCTGGATGTCAGTCCAGACGACAAACACCGGAGCGACATGGAATATATACCAACATACGACAGGAGACAATCTGATGTATCCGTATTGCACATTCAGCGACGATAATAATTTCAACGTAGCGATTGTCAACGGATCAAACAATTCTGTTCTGATGAGAAATGGGGCGATAAGCGGTCCATTCTCATATTTATGGCTGAACGACACTTCAGATCATACTATCAGGACTCAATTGAAAATCTCCGCTGAGAAACTGGTAATTTATCCGAACAATACTATTATTGCGGTATGGCGACAGGGTATTGGATCTGTCAGCAGAATTTATCAGAATATAAGCACTAATGGAGGGCAAAGTTGGTCAGGAGAAGCGATTAATCCGATGGCAGGTGACATATATACCGGCAATCCGTATGTCAGGTTCGGGCAAAATCGCTCCGCGCTTTTCACTTTTCTGGATTTTCAATTCGCGCAGGATTCTTTGTGCGCTTGTGTCTATTCGGTTTATTCGGGATGGGAAGGTAAAACATATATAAATGACTATGCTCCTTCAGGGCTCCTTCCCGCCGTTGGTTCGTATGTTTCGGATGGAGGTATTAACGGCAGAGTTGTCGCTTACAGGCAATACGCGGCAAATTCGATATGGTTCGACAGGTGGAATTATACGACACAGGTCGAAGAACAACCGACGGAAGAAACGCACGGAAATTTGTTTTCCTGTTGTTATAATAATGAGGGTTATGTGTTGTTAAATATATCTCTTGAGCGCACAACAATGCTTTCAATTACCGTTTATGATGTTATAAGCAGAAAAGTGATTTCTCTTGCAGACGGAGAATATTCGGCAGGCAGTCATTCGTTGACCTGGAATCACAAGGATTCTTACGGTCAGAACGTGACTGACGGGAGATATTTTGTCAATTTCAAAATAGACGCATCGAGCATAACAAAGATAATAAATTTATTATAAAAAAGGGGCGAAAGCCCCTTTTTATTCAATAATTGTATTTAATGATCTGATTCTAATCGAGCATTTCCCCGTCTGGGAGCATGTCGTCGGACGGAAAAAACCGCATTTTTCAAGAAGTTCGCATGTCTGATTCATTTTTACTTTTTTCAAGAAATTCTAACATTAAAGTTTATAACAAATTATAACCAATTACAAAAAAAACAATCAAAAATAAGCCAGGAATTTTATTTATTCCCCACCGGATATTTTGCTATTCTGTCGGCAGAAGTATTGCCGCCGGCGCCAGCGAATGTCCAGCTGACATATATTACTATGTTTGAAAACGTAAAAATGATTTTCACATTGTAGTCATAAGGGATTATCCCGCATTCAAAAAAACTTTAAATGAATCATCTGAACTGTTTTATGTGAAATAAAATTACGAACAGATTATTAAAGAAGAATCATTTTTCCTGAATATACATTTCTGTTAACGGTGATCCTGAAAACGTAGAGTCCCGAAAAAGAATTTTTTAGCTGATCGGAGTCAATGTCGAAACAATGGATCCCTGGATTCAATCCCATGTATTCCTCCGAAAAAATACTTCTTCCTGATATATCGTAGATTTCCAAAACCATATCCTGACAATCTAAAATTTCAATTTCCAGATAAATCTTTTCCCGGTTTGAAAAAACTGTTTTTCTGACATCAACAATCCGGCTGTTGTCTGAATATACCGGTTCTTCCATGACCTGGTTCAAGTACTCTCCCCATACAATCATGCCGGTTTCATAGGCATGACCATGTATGGATGAAGCGGATTGCCAGACCATGTAGCCGATCAAAGGAAAACGCTGGTACAACTCATGCCCGTTGCCGATTCCCACCGAGCTTTGCCATCCTGTTTGCCCGTTGCCGCCGGCAAATACGTTGGAGGGCTGAACTTCAATCCACCACGTACCGCTGTCCAGAATCTCAACAGAATACTGAGTTAAATCCAAAACAACGCTGTATTTTTCCTGAGGCCAATTCTCATAGACCGTGTAATGTTCTTTTTGGATTACAAACTCAAAACTCGGTGAATCACTGGGTGCCCCTGAGTTGTCTGAATAAAGCATCAGATGAAAATTCGGGACGTAGTTCCAGGACTGAAAGCTCCAGTTTCTCCACCAGGTTTTAATTGAATCAATCCTCCAGCCTGTCAATGGGATGCTGACATCGTCTACCACGTCGGCGTCAAAAGGGTAAACCGAATCGAGCTGGCAGGCAATGCCCGTGCCGTCAACCGAATCCGGGATCTGTTCCCAAAGAACGTCTCCGGTCAGGCAATTAGGCAAAACCGGTATGGGGCAAGCATTTACAATACCGGAGAAAAATATAATAATTAAAAGAGGAAAAGCACGGTAAATACAGACAAAAAAAATGATCTTATTCTTTGCATTTTTCATCTCTTAAATATTAAATCAATTATTTAAAAAAACACTCAATTGTTCTTTGAGCCAGTTCTTGATCTTGTCTCCCTCAGGCATTTTATTTTTCCAGGCTTTGTCGAGGTAGAATCCTTCATGCCGGGCGGCTGTAATGTCTTTCAAACTTCGAGGACGGTCTTCGGTGATGTCTTCTTCCCATAAATGGAGAGGGTAGTTGTAGGAACCGGGCAGAATAAGCAGATCTTCTGAGGCTGTTTCAGAGAGTATGACGCCGGTCAATATGGCCTGGTGCATGAATACAGCGAATCTATTGTCCCTTTCGAAAAATTCCAAGAACTCGGGCGAGAGGTAGTGTTTGTCGAAAATTACGCGCCATTTAGACAAAATTCCGCTCTCGGGGCGCTCGACTAGAAAAGTCGCGTTGAAATAGGGACGAATTGTTTTTTCGTCTATGTGTGTTTTCATGGGGAAAATTTTATCTTCTGAAACCGAACAAACATTATAAATCATGGTCCAAAAAGCATCCATTGGTTTTTCTGACAAAGAGCCAATATTCATATGATGGACCGGCCGAAGTCCGACCGTCTTGTCTTGGGGAATAAGAAGATGCCCGGGTTCATCGAAAAAAAGTGTGTTTGAACCGAGCCAGACCAAAAGATCGAATTTTCCCGAAAAAATCTCTTCGGCTGATTTTGCGGCGAACACCTCGACGGCCAAAGGGAAATCAAACGCTTTTTTGTCCGCGCCAAACTTTTGCAGATGAACTTCGTTCTCATTAAGAAATTTTAGGAAGGTATTTGACGGTTTTTTT
>JAFGIG010000045.1 GCA_016929715.1 Caldifarciminota bacterium | reverse complement strand
TGATTTTCCTCTAATCGGCCTTCATTTGAAAAACACAGGCGGGTTCAGTGAAGAAGCGATTCCTCTGCTGTATGCCGGAGCTATGGCTATAGACGCCGCCGCGGCTATTTTTTTCGGGTTTTTATATGACAGGATAGGCATAAAAGCGCTCGCGGGTTTGTTTCTTGTCGAAGTGTTCACGGCTCCGCTCGTGTTTATGGGTTCTTTCTGGTTTATTATAGCGGGGATGGCTCTTTGGGGGATAAGTGTGGGAACACAGGAATCAATTCTCAAAGCGGCGATATCTGACAGGGTCCCTGAAAACAGACGGGCGGGGGCGTTCGGATTATTCAACATGATTTTCGGATTTTTGTGGTTTACAGGAAGCGCGGCTATAGGATTTCTTTACGACAGGATCGGCGCTGTGGCGTTGGTTGTGTTTTCAGTCCTGATTCAGACAGCGGCGGCGTTTGTTTTTGCGATTAATTTTTTCAGAAAAAAGGCTCAGAAAGTTTAGCTCAATGAAAACCTGGTTTTCTGAAGCTTTTGTCATAAATTCATATTCATGGCTTCTCTGACTTCCTGGAGAGTTTTAACTGCTTCTTCCCTTGCCGCCGAAACGCCTGAACTGAGAACTTCGCGGATGTAGTCCATGTCTCCTTCTATCTCTTTTCTTCTAATCCTCAAGGGACGCAGATATTCGTTTATGGATTCAGTCAGAACTTTCTTTAACAGCCCGGATCCGCCGTCTTTTATTTCTTCTGCGATTTCTTCGGGTTTTTTCCCTGTTGTAAGTGAAATCAGGAGAAGAAGATTTGAAACTTCCGGACGGTTTTTGGGATCATAAGTGATATTTCTGTCTGAATCTGTCTTTGCTTTTTTTATGAGCTGTGCTGTCTCGTCTTCGTCCGCGCCGAGCATTATCGCGTTGTTCCTGCTCTTGCTCATTTTCTGGGATCCGTCAAGACCCAGAATAACCGGAGATTCGCTCAAAAGAGGCTGAGGTTCGGGAAAAACAGGCTTGTTTCCGGCGAACCTGTCGTTGAACCTTCTCGCTATTGTCCTTGTAAGTTCGAGGTGCGGGAGTTGGTCTTTTCCGACAGGAACCACAGTTCCTTTGCAAAACAAAATATCAGCAGCCTGATGAACCGGGTAAGTATACATCCCGGCGTTTATGCGCTTTTGGCCCGAAGCGATTATTTCCTCTTTGACAGTCGGATTCCTGTCGAGTTCGGCGTTCGTCACGAGAGTCAGAAAAGGAACAAGCAGTTGGTTGAGTTCGGGAACATGGCTGTGTGGAAAAATGAATGTCTTACCGTTTGCAAGGTCTATTCCAGCCGCGAGGTAATCCACGGTCAGCCCTTTAACGTTTTCAGCGATTTTATCGAAAGTCTCTCTGTCTGTCAGGACCTGATAGTCGGCTATGACTATAAATGTCGGAACTCCGAGTTTGTGGAGCCTTACTCTGTTCAGAACAGAGCCGAAAAGATGTCCTACATGAAGTCTTCCCGTAGGCCTGTCTCCTGTCAAAACTTTGTACTTTCCGGGATTTTTCCTGAGGTCAATTTCAAGTTTTCTGCTTCTCTCAAGTGTGGCTTCATAAGTTCCATAGTCGAGTTTATCTTCATTTATCATTTTTTATTCCTTTCAAAGCCGGTTGTATAATTTTTGGATAAGTTTTAATATCTATTATTCCTTTTTATAAATACTTTTCTATAACGCGGTTCTAATCTTTTCCGCGATTTCATCCAATTCCCGGCGGGAAGGAATATTTCTGTAATCTTCTGAAAATTTCAATCCGAAACCGTCATTTTTATATCTCGGGAAGACGTGAAGATGAACGTGAAACACCTCCTGTCCCGCTTTTTCTCCGTCGGCAAGAAAGTAATTTATCCCTTCGGCTCGGATGTCTGTTTCGCGTATAGCTTTGTTTATCTTCTTTGCGACAGACATTATCCTTTCGTTTGTAATGTCGCTCAGTTGAATAGGCGATTTGCAATGTTTTCTGGGTATTATTAAAACATGTCCTTTGTTTACCGGCTGTATGTCCATTATGGCGATGACGAGATCGTCTTCATAGATCTTACTGCTCGGCAATTCTTCGCTTAATATTCTGCAGAAAATACAATCTATCAATCAATTTTCCCTGTTATACGATAAATTTGTTATAATAATTTATAAATGTTAGAGGCATTATTCGGGATTGTCAAATGCCTGATCTTCTCCCTCTTTGAGGGAGACATAAAACCATCTGCCGATTTCCTCAAACCCGATTCTCTTTGCAAGGGCTATTGAACTCAGCAAATGAGGCTGGACCCTTATTTGAGGGATTATTCCGCGGGATAGTATATCTTTTGTAAGTGCGCTCGTGCAGAGCGATCCATGACCTTTTCCTCTGAAATCCGGATGCGTGACATAACCAATGTCATAGAGCCTTTCATCCTCCCCGAAAGCATAAGCGCTCGCAATAGAGACTAGCCTGTCTTTCAGGAAAACGCCCCATACGAGAGTATGATCAAGCTCTACATACCCCTGATCGAGGTCTTCTTCCGAACATTCTCCGGTCATTTCTTCAAATTTTATTTTGTCATTCGGGGATAGTTTTCTGACCAAAATATCTTCACTCGATACCAGGATTTCTCTGTATTTTTCTCTGTCCGTGAAAAACAATTGATCCGGCGCGTCCCATGATAAGCTTGAATCTTCCGTGAACTTAAAGAGAGTTTCTTCAGTTAATTCTGAGTCTTTGAAAAAATCCTGGGCTTTTCGATATATTTTCCCGTTCATCTTTACAAGACCGTAACCGCTTATATTAATGTATGATATCTGAAGATAACTGTCTTTCTGGTTCTGAATAAGTTTTATTCTATTCTCTTCGAGAATCAGATTTTCGTCATCTCCGTTTTTAGTCCAGAAGTCTATTATGGTTTTTAATGACAACAAAGGAGTTCCTTTCGAATAAATTCTGCTAAAAATTATTCTGTGTCGATGTCATCCGAGTGCGCTGTCTTTT
>JAFGIG010000044.1 GCA_016929715.1 Caldifarciminota bacterium | reverse complement strand
GCAAACAAGAGAGCCTTCGTGGTTCAAATATTTTTGTATTAAATTATAAGAAAAGAAGAAGAGATAACAACCACGGGGGAAGAGTTATGGCTAAAAGATCATTAGTAAGAATAAGTGAAGGAATTCATTTTTTATGATAAAATGCTTTGAAAAATCATAAGAGATATAGATAAATAGGGGGAATTATGAAAATTAAAGTTATCATACATGAAGCGGAAGAAGGAGGATTTTGGGCTGAAGTCCCTTCTATTCCGGGTTGTGCTACCCAAGGAGACACTTTTGAAGAATTGTTGAATAATATTTATGAAGCTGTTGAGGCTTGTCTTTCTGTAGATATGAAAGAAATTGAAATAAAAGATAAAGATAGAATTCTGGAGTTAGCAGTTTGAAAAGTCTTTCAGGGAAGGAATTTGCTACTTTACTCGAGAAGAAAGGATGGAAGCTCAAGAGGGTTTTAGGCAGTCATCATGTCTATTTTAAGGAAGGGAATCCTCTTAGGATTTCAGTGCCAATTCATGGAAATAAATCTTTGAGGATTGGTCTTCTCAAGCATTTTATGAGGATTTCAGGAATTAAAGAAGATGAACTATAAGTTTTAACACCAAGTTAAAAATCAAAAAAATATTTACCTAAGTGAAATAAAGATAAGAAATTCTACATCGGATTGAATGAGATAAGAGTAAAAAGAAAAGATATCCACCGCGAATACAATTTTTGCAAACAAGAGAGCCTTCGTGGTTCAAATGTGTTTTGTATTGAATTTTAAGAAAAGAAGAAGAGATATCCAAGGTAAGTGAAGATAAAAGAATTAACGAATTAAGAAAGAGCTGAGTTGAGGATATTGATAAAGAATCAGTCCACCATCATCCAGCCAACGGGGATGTTTCTCAGCTTTATCCTGCCTGTCAATGAGCAGGGGAAAAAATAGAAATCGGTGATGTTGTCGGCTCTGAAATTCAGAGAAAGACTCAGGGAATCCCCTGAAAAGCCTATTGAGTCTATGATTATGTTGAAATTTCCGAAATATTCCCTCTGGACGCTTTTCGTTCCGTCAAATATCTCATACCAGAAATACGAGTGTATGGGATATTCAAAAAAAGAGAACATGTCGGCGAAATCCGAATCGGTTAGCCGGAGGGGAAAAGACAGATGATCGGTTAAAAATTCGTATTTGTAGTTTTCAAGCCTGTTGTATATTACATTGAATTTATCGTTGAAAAGTAGCTTCATTTTCAGACTCACCACGCGGCTGTCCTCGTCTTTGCCGGAAAAATTAAGTTCAAGCGATCCGTATGAACCTCTTGAAAGATAAGCCGTTTTGCACATAAGGAGGGATGTCCTGCTAAAAGGGTTTTCTGAATCTTCGCTTTTTATGGTCATGAATACCGTGTTGCTCATCTGAAATCTCTCCAAGGGGACCTCAGTTGCCATTATGGATAAGATAAAAGAAATGCAAAAAAAATTCATATACCCCCCGATGATTTGACTTTTTATTATCATACTTTATGGAATACGGATATATTCCAAGATTTTTTCTTTTGTTATGAGAAAAGAGGAATAAAATGTTTCTTTTGCAAGTAAAGCACATAAGTTTTTATGTTTATTGTTTCTAATTGACAAATTATTTATTATAATAGCGGGGTGAAAGAAAGGATATTCAAGATCGAAGACCTCAAAAGAGAATTGACAGCCCTTACAAAACAGCAAGACGAAAAGGCATTATTGAAAAAAAGCCATGAGCACTACAAGGCGATTTTTCAGAACCTTCCGTTTATAGCTTTTACTCTCGACAGAAAAGGCAGATTTTTAGAAGGCAACCGTTACACGGAGGATCTTTTCGGCATTAAGACCGAAGATGCAAAGGGTAAAGGGTTTTTCGAACTCGGCATTCTCGACAAAAAAAACATTTTCAAGGGTTTGCGGGAATTTAAGAAAAATCTTTCGGGGAAAGTTACGGGAAAGACGGTTTATGAGGTCAATATAAAGGGTAAAAAACTTTTTATTGAGCTTGTCGGCATACCTTTGATTAAAGACGGAATAGTGACGGAGATATTTGACGTAGGAAGCGACATTACTTCTCAAACCGAGATATTGAGGGAAAAAGAAAAACTCATCGCCGAGCTGAAAAAAACATTAGACAGCGTTGAAACGCTCAAGGGACTTTTGCCAATATGCGCCCAGTGCAAAAAAATCAGGGATGATGAAGGATATTGGCATCAGGTGGAAGATTTTTTAGAAAAACATTCGGACATCGAATTCAGTCACTCTCTTTGCCCGGACTGCATAAAAAAATTATATCCAGATCTCAAGGGATAAAAAAATTTTTGCAAAAAGATTTGGGATAAAACACTGTTTTCAGAGTATCTCTTCTATTTTCGCCGAAAGAGTCTCTTTGTTGAACGGTTTTTGCAAAAAATGTATGCCTTCTTTCAGGACTCCGTGATCGTCTATGATGTCGGCGGTGTAGCCTGATATGAAAAGGCATTTTGTCTCGGACCGGATTTTCTGAATCTCTCTCCATAATTCCTGTCCGCTCATCTCCGGCATTACTACATCCGTTATAAGAAGGTCAATTTTTCCTTCGTTGGTCCGCGCTATTTCAAGGGCTTCGAGAGGGTTCTGCGCAGAAAGCATATTGTAGCCGCACAAATCGAGGATTCTGAGGTTCAGTTTCAGGAGAGATTCTTCGTCTTCTACGAGCAGAATTGTTTTTCCGGACAGGCTTTCTCTCGGCGTTTTAGATGTTTTTTCTTTTTGGACAGATGAAGCCTCGCTTCTCGGTAAATATATTTTAGCCACAGTGCCTTTTCCGAGTTCGCTGTAAATGCTTATATAGCCGCCGTTTTGTTTTACGATTCCGTAAATGGTCGAGAGGCCGAGACCTGTCCCTTTTCCTTTGGGTTTTGTCGTGTAGAAAGGTTCGAATAAGTGGTCTTTTGTCTCTTTGTCCATCCCGCAGCCGTCGTCACTGATAGAAAGGACTGCCATGTCCCCCGCGGGAAATCCCGGAAGAGAGCTTGTTTTGTCATCTGCTGATTCCCTGTTTGCGGTCTCAATTTTTATGGTTCCCGTCCCTTTTATCGCGTCTCTTGAATTTACAACAAGGTTGGCAACTATCTGGTCTATCTGAGCCGGATCTATGAAAACAGGCCACAGGTCATTTGCCGGTTTCCAGACAAGTTCTATGTTTTCTCCTATAAGTCTTTTGAGCATATTGAGCATGTCCGAAATGATTTTGTTTAAGTTTACCTCGGTGGGTTCGACAGTCTGTTTTCTGGCAAAAGCCAGGAGCTGTCTGACGAGATTTGTAGAATGCTCGCTCGCTTTTAATATTTCCTTGAGCCCTTCTCTTTCAGGACCGGAAAAAGTTTTTTTACCGATCAGAAGCTCCGCGTTGCCGGTTATTACGGAAAGCATATTGTTAAAATCGTGCGCTATGCCGCCTGCGAGTCTGCCTACGGCTTCCATTTTCTGAGCCTGAAGGTATTTGGCTTCCGTTTCTTTTGTTTTTTCGAGAGCCTCATGAAGTTCAGTTATGTCTATTGCCATCTCGTATCGGACAACCCTGCCGTCGAACCACTCTATGGCTTTGTCAGTGCATGTATACCATCTGCCGTTTTTTTCATTTCTGAATTCCCAGATATAAGATTTTCCGTAGTAGTCGCCGAAAATCTTTTCATTTGTGCAGAAAGGGCATGGATTTTCTCTGCCCTGAAAATATTCATAGCACTTCGGGCTTAAATCTTTGCCGAAAATATTCTTTGTAGCCCTGTTGACAAAGAGTAGCTCGTATGTCTCAGGGTCGCTGACGTAAATAGGCTGGTCTATGCCGTCGAATATGGAGAGAACCTGAAAATAGGCTTTTTCGAGCTCTTTTTCAACTTTTTTCCTTTCGGTTATGTCGAGAAGAGTTGAAATTGAACCAATCGTTTTGCCGTTGATGTCGTTCATGGGCGCTGCGTTGACCAAAAAAACAGCTTTTTCTCCGTTTTTTTTAATTAGCTCTATTTCGTATTGTTCCGATTCTCCCTTAATTCTCTTTTGAGTGCGGGATCTGACTAATTCTCTGTCTTTCTCGCCAAGAAGAATGTCAAGTCCGTATTTGCCGGTGAGCTCATCAGGAGAATATCCGAGTTTTTCACAAAGAACCGGGTTTATAAACCCAATATTGTCGTTGTTGTCGGCGAACAATAAGCCTTCCTGCATGTTTTCGACAAGCATTTTGTATTTGGATTCGCTTTCGATGAGTTCTCTTCCTATTTTTTTCTGCTGGGTAATATCGAGGCAGGTCGAAAGAGAACCCGTGACTTCTCCTTTTGAATCCCTTGTCGGGGCGGCGTTCATAAGAAAAGTTATAGTTTCTCCTGATTTTTTTATCATGTCCAGCTCGTATCTTTCGGATTTGCCTTCCTGTCTCTCCCTGTTGTAGCGAAGGATCCGTTGGAAATCGTCTTCTTTAAGGAGCAATTTGTGAGATGTTTTTCCCAAAAGCTCTTCTCTTTCGTATTCAAGCATTTCGCAAAATTTTAAGTTTACGTAACGTATGACGTCGTCGTTGTCCACTACAATAAGCCCTTCCTGAAGGCTTTCGATTATTGACTTGAAATGTTCTTCCTGAATTAAAAGCCTTGAATGGGTGTCTATAACTTTTTTAAGAAGGGCTGTCTGTTTTGTTCTGTAAATAAATGAAGTCAAAGCTCCTGCGAGGATTATGCAGACAAATGAAAATAAAGCTAGAAAAACTGTTTTCAGCTTGAGTTCTTCAAAGACTTCCCGAGTGTCAATTTTTGTCACTATAAACCACGGAGAATCGCCTATGGACCTGAGGTCTGCCAAAACCTCCCTGCCGCTGTAATCTTTCCCTATGAAAATGTCTTTTCTGCCGAGAGCCGTCTGAACTGAAGGCATTTGAGCAGAATCGAGGGGCAGTTTCAGATCAAGAGGTCCGGAAAAATCCCGCCTGAGATGGTTGAGAAAGACCATTTCCCCGTTTTCTTTTCTGACGAGAAGAACTTCTCCTGTTTTGCTGGGAGTGGGCCAGTCACGTATGACGGGATACAGATAATCTTCCGCGTTGTTTCTGAGTATCAAGACGGCAAATGGCGAACCTTCAGAATTTTCAATGAGGTGAACGGCGTCGAGGTGTATGGTTTCGTTCTCGCAAAGAAATAAATCCGAAAGGGCGGGAGCTCTATGGGAAAGAGCTCTTTCTATTGTTTTTTTGGATTCTTCTCCGTGGATGCATAAATTTTCCTGAATAGAAATAAGGGTATTGCCGAAAGTGTCCGTGACTAAGACATCAGTATATCTGAAGACTTCTTTGGCAATTCTCAGCCTGTTAAAAAAATCTTCTCTAAGGATAGATGAATCTCCTCGGGCGATAAAATCTTCTGCCGCTTTTTGGACAAAAGGGCTTCTCGCGAGGATTTCGACGTTTGAAAGCTGATCTTGCCGCCAGCGCATTATCTGGGAGGATTTGAGTTCCGCTATTGCCGATATCTCTTCGTGTTTTTCTCCCAACATCCTTGCGCGTTCTTTGGAGTAAATGAAAAAGGCGAAAACAAGGACAAAAACAGAAGATATAGAAAAAAAGAGTATCGCCGTTAAGAGAGGTTTTTTGTGCCGGGTATTTATTTCCTGTTTACGGTCAAGACTCAGGTCCATGAAAGACCTTTGACTGAACTAAAAAATACTCTGCCGCCAAGAGCGGACATAGCCGTTTCTCCTGTTGCTTTACTTTATCAATTACAGCATTTTTTTCCTGTAAGAGTCAATACCGTTAAAAATCACTTCCTGTATTCAGGCTCCCACAATAGTTTAGGTTCTTCGAATGTTGACTGCCAGATGTATTTTTCTATTTTTTCCTTCAGGGATTTGTCAATGGCTTTTTTTACAGGATACAAAGGTGAATTGAGCGTTCTTTCGAGAAG
>JAFGIG010000043.1 GCA_016929715.1 Caldifarciminota bacterium | reverse complement strand
TGTATTTTTAGAGAAATATCCTTTTCCAGTGATTTTTTGATTTTTTCCTGATCGAGTTCATCAACGCAGGGGAAGATATCTTTGCCGATAACGGTTATGCCGGCGGATTTCAATTCATTTTCAATGAATGGATCGTTTTCCTCGACTACATAGACTTTTTTGTATAATCCCGTGATTTTTTTAAGCGATTCGAGGTTCAGAGGCCAGCTCATTCCGATTTTGAGAAAATCCATTTCAGGCATCGCTTCTCTGGCATAGTAATACGAAATACCCGAAGCTATGACGAGATAATCCGATTTTGAACCGGAATATATGTTAAAAATACAGTTTTTCGCGTATTCCTGCAGTTTTTTAATCCTTTCCTCGACGACTGCATGACGCACTCTTGCATGTGCCGGAACTATAATCCTCTTTTTTATGTCTTTTACATATTCTTTATTAGAGTATGTGATTTTATCATTTAAGATAACAGGCGCCTTAGAGTGACAAACGCGTGTTGTCATTCTCATCAGAACGGGAGTGTCAAATTTTTCAGACAATTCCATTGCCGCGACGACGAAGTCTTTTGAGTCCTGGCTGTCTGATGGTTCGAGGCATGGTATTTTTGATGCTCTGGCGTAATGGCGGTTGTCCTGTTCATTCTGTGACGAATGCATTCCCGGGTCGTCTGCCGATATTACAAGAAATCCGCCCGTGGCTCCTATGTAGCTCATGGAGAAGAGCGGGTCTGCGGCAACGTTTAAACCCACGTGTTTCATCGCACAAAGAGCTCTTGCTCCTGCCATGGACGCGCCGGCTGCGACTTCGAGAGCGACCTTTTCGTTTACCGACCACTCTTTGTAAATATCGCCGTATTGAGCGATATTTTCCAAAATTTCTGTTGAGGGGGTTCCGGGATAAGCCGCCGCAACTTTTACGTCGGCTTCGTGAGCTCCTCTGGCGACAGCTTCATTACCTGAGAGAAGAATTTTTTCCATTTTCACCTCTTGGCTTGTTTTTTTACTAAAAAAATACCATGCCGGATACTTCTCCGTCGAGATTTTTTTAGCTTTTTATGAATGCTTGAGTAAAAAAAAGTTGATTTTTTCTCCGATATAATGTAGTTAGAAGGAGAATTTCAGCAATTTGCGGAGGATTATATGAAAATGTCATTTTTTCTTTGGATCCCGTTAGTATTTGTTTTCCTTTCCTCTCTGTCTGCCGAACCTTATTCAGGGGCGGGGACGAGCGGATTCAGTTTCCTGAAAATCACAGGCACTCCCAGAGCCGTCGCCATGGGCTCTACGGGTGTAGCCGGAGACGCCACTTTCGGAATAAATCCCGCATCCTATTCGGGAGCGCCGAGATTTTTCAGTTCGTCTTATTGTTATTTGACTGTTTCAACTCACACAGGATCTTTTCTTTACACGCACCCTCATCTTCTTGGAAATTTTACGGCAGGCATAGACTATCTCACTTCTCCGGGAATAGACAAGACGGATCAGCAGGGAAATGTTCTCGGAAAATTCACGTATTCTATCATAATGCCGAAATTTGCTTTTTCAAAAAAGATTTCCGAAAATATAAGCGCCGGTGCCGAAATGAAGTTTCTCTACAGTTCTGTGGACGAATATAACGCCTCCGCGATTTGTTTCGGGGCTGGGTTCATATATCATTTCACTGATATCAGTGGATTATCTGCAGGATTTGCAGTAGAAAACCTCGGCATGACTTTGAAAGCATACGACGAGGAAAAAGATCCGCTCCCTTTGAAATTTTCTGGAGGAGTCAGCTGGTCTAAAAGCATTTTTTTGTTGAACGCGGATTTTTCAAAAGCCTCAGACACGAGGTTTGTATTGTCTTTCGGCGGAGAGGCAAAACCATATAAGATGATGGCGCTCAGGGCGGGTTATTCGACAAAAGGGACCGAATACAAGACAGGTGATTCAAACGACATACTTTCCGGGTTCAGTTTCGGTGCCGGATTTTTCCTGAGCAGGATGTCGCTCGATTATTCTCTTGTTCCCATGAAAGATCTGGGATACAGCCATAGAATAGGACTTAATTTTTCACTTTAATGATTTATAAGGAGGAATAATGCCCGTCAATTCTCAGTCCAAAAAAACCGTGGATAAAATGGTGTATTTTTTCGGCGGCGGAAAAGCTGACGGAAACGCGAAGTTGAAGGAACTGCTCGGCGGCAAAGGCGCAAACCTCGCCGAGATGACGAATATTGGCCTCCCGGTTCCCCCCGGGTTCACGATTTCGACGATAGTCTGCAAACTCTATTACGAAAACGGGAAGAAATGGCCGGCTGGACTCAACGCTGAAATAGAAGAAAATCTGAAAAAGCTTGAAAAATCGGCTGGTAAAAAATTCGGAGACAATCAGAATCCCCTTCTAGTCTCTGTTCGTTCGGGAGCCGCATCTTCCATGCCTGGAATGATGGACACCGTCCTCAACATAGGCTTGAACGAAGATTCACTGTCCGCGCTGGCAAGCCTAACCGACAATCCGAGGTTTGCATGGGATTCCTACAGAAGGTTTATCCAGATGTTCGGCGATGTCGTCATGGGCGTCCCTCATTCGGCTTTTGAGGAAGAACTCAGAAGGATTAAGATTCAATACGACAAAAAACTCGACGTCCAGCTCACGACCGAAGAGCTGAAAGAGACTGTTGCGGGTTTTAAGAATATTTATAAAAAATTCACCAAAGAAGATTTCCCCAAGAACCCGAAAGATCAGCTTTTCAAGGCAATTAACGCCGTTCTCGAATCATGGAACAATGACAGAGCCGTAAAATACAGGGAAATACACGACATAAAACATCTTCTCGGAACGGGTGTGAATGTTCAGGCAATGGTCTTTGGAAACATGGGAGACACTTCCGGAACGGGAGTCTGTTTCACGAGAGACCCAGGAACCGGAGAAAAGATAACACACGGAGAATTTTTGATGAACGCGCAGGGTGAGGATGTCGTCGCGGGAATAAGAACTCCCCTCCCGATAGAAGAGCTTGAAAAAATACTGCCCGAAAATTTCAGACAGCTGATGAACATTTGTGAAAGACTCGAAAAACACTACAAAGACATGCAGGATCTTGAATTTACAATTGAGCAGGGCAAGCTGTATATGCTTCAGACGAGAAACGGAAAAAGGAACGGCGTCTCAGCCGTCAAAATCGCAAAGGAAATGGTGGAGGAGAAGCTCATAGACAAACAGGAGGCGATAATGAGGCTCAATGCCGACCTCTTGGACCAGCTCCTTCATCCTTCTTTCGACGAGGAAGGCTTAAAGTCCGCCGTCGCCCTGACAAAAGGACTGCCGGCATCTCCCGGCGCCGCGGTCGGAGCGGTTGTTTTCACCGCCGAAGACGCCGTCAGATGGGCGGATGAAGGCAAAAAAGTCATACTCTGCAGAGCAGAGACGAGCCCTGAAGACGTCGCTGGAATGCATAAAGCTGCGGGTATCCTCACATCGGTTGGAGGAATGACGAGCCATGCCGCAGTAGTAGCGAGGGGTTGGGGAAAATGCTGTATTGCCGGAGCCGGCGACGTCAGCATCAATTATCAGGAAAAATCGATGAAAATAAACGGAAAACTCTTCACCGAAGGCGATAAAATTTCAATCAACGGTTCCACCGGATATGTCTATGAAGGTTCAATCCCAATGAAATCCGCGACAATGTCAGAGGATTTCAAAACAGTCATGGGGTGGGCTGATGAAATAAGAAGGCTTGGAATCAGGACAAATTCCGATTCGCCGCAGGACACTGTAAAAGCCGTTTCTCTCGGAGCCGAAGGAATCGGACTATGCAGAACAGAGCATATGTTTTTCGGTGAAGGCAGGATAAACGCTTTCAGAAGGCTTATTCTTGCGGCATACGAATCGAAAAGACTCGAAAAACTGCTTGAAAAAGCCGGTGAAAACGAAGTGCTTGAACACCGAAAACAGCACGATCTTTTCTACAGCATATACATAAAATCCCTTGAGGAACTCCTGCCTTATCAGAAAAGCGATTTTATGGGGATATTCAGAGCTCTCGAAGGAAAACCGGCTACTATAAGACTTCTCGATCCGCCTCTTCATGAATTTCTGCCGAAAGAGGAGAAAGACATGGAATATCTTGCCAATACGACGGGAATGTCAGTTGAAAAGATAAAACAGATATCGGCGGATATGCACGAACAAAACCCCATGCTCGGCCACAGGGGATGCAGGCTGGGGCTTACCTATCCTGAAATATCCGAAATGCAGATAAGAGCTATAATGGAAGCGGCGGTGGATGTTAAGTCTGAAGAAGGCATTGAAACGCTTCCCGAGATAATGATACCTCTTGTGGGCGATTTCAGGGAGCTCAAACTCACAAGAGAACAGGCTCAGAAAGTTATTGACAAGGTTCTCGTTCAAAAAGGTGTAAAACCGGATTATATCAAATATCTCATTGGGACAATGATAGAAGTTCCGAGGGCGGCTCTCACAGCTGACGAAATAGCCTCTTATGCGGATTTCTTCTCCTTCGGAACAAATGATCTCACTCAGATGGGAGCAGGTTTTTCAAGAGACGACGCGGGTAAGTTTCTCGGAGATTATGTGTCCATGGGAATATACGAAAAAGATCCTTTCCAGACTCTTGACAAGGCCGGAATAGGAAAGATGATAAGAATAGCAGTCGAACTCGGAAGAGAAAAAAACAAGAAACTCAAAATCGGGATTTGCGGCGAACATGGAGGAGATCCCCTTTCAGTTTATTTCTGCGACGAAGTCGGCATGGATTATGTTTCCTGCTCGCCTATGAGAGTCCCCATAGCCAGACTCGCGGCGGCGCAGGCGGTTTCTATAAACGCCAAAGCAAAGAAAGCCGTCAAAGCCGCTCCCAAAAAACAGGTGGAAAAGAAAAAAAGCGCCGAGAAAAAACAAACGGCAATGAAAAAATCCGGGGTCAAAAAACAGACTAAAAAGGCCGTTAAAACTGCTAAAAAGACACAGCCGAAGAAAAAAGCTGCTGTCAAAAAACAAAAAGCAGTGAAAAAAGTCACTGTCAAAAAACAGCCCCGGAAAGTTCAAAAAACATCGCTGAAGAAAAAATCTCTGGTTAAAAAAGCTGCGGTAAAAAAGGCCACGGTCAAAAAGACCCCGGTCAAAAAGGCAACGGTCAAAAAGACCCCCTTGAAAATGAAAACAGCTCCAAAGAAAATTTCCTCTAAAGCCGCCGTAAAAAAAACAGTAAAGAAAGCGGCTGTCAAAAAAACAGCTCCTAAAAAATCTCTTGTCAAAAAGACAACTGCCAAGAAGGCTGTTTTGAAAAAAACAGTAAAGAAAGCTGTGCAAAAAAAGACGGGAAAGAAAGCTAAAAAATAATCCTCGTTCTTAATTTTCCGAAAGCCCTGTGCTGAAGAGCATGGGGCTCATATAACCCGAAAAGGAGTTTTTTGTGTCTGGAAAAACCGTCACTTGTATAGGCGCCGGATACGTAGGCGGAGTGACTATGGCTGTGATAGCCGCGAAATGCCCGGATTATAAAGTTCTCGTCACGGATATTGACGAAGAAAAGATAAAAAGATGGAACACCGACGATTTGCCCATTTATGAACCCGGTCTTCTCGAAACAGTCCAAAAGGCAAGAGGCAGGAATTTGTTTTATTTGACCGACGTCAAATCCTGCATTAAAGAAGCAGACATAATATTCGTTTCAGTCAACACCCCGACAAAGACCTTCGGCGAAGGAGCGGGTAAGTGCGTTGATCTTCAATACTGGGAAAAAACAGCAAGAGACATTCTCGAATCTTCCGACAGAGGCAAAATCGTAGTCGAAAAGAGCACGCTTCCTGTCAAAACCGCCGAAGCAATGAAAAAAATTTTGGAATCAAATAAAAAAAGTCTGAAATTCGAAGTGATATCAAATCCTGAATTTTTAGCGGAGGGAACGGCTATAGCCGATCTTGAAACTCCGGACAGGGTTCTGATAGGCTCATCCCAAACAAAAGAAGCCCTCGCCGCGAGAGACGAGATTGTAAGGATTTACGAGCACTGGGTTCCTTCAGAAAAAATAGTCACGAGCAACATCTGGAGTTCGGAACTGTCGAAACTCATCGCGAACGCTTTTCTTGCCCAGAGGATATCGTCAATAAATTCAATAACGCCATTATGCGAGGCTACCGGCGCTGACATATCAGAAATATCGAAAGCTGTCGGCCTCGACACGAGGATAGGCGGCAGGTTTTTATCCCCGAGCGTCGGTTTCGGCGGTTCATGTTTTAAGAAAGACATACTCAATCTCGTCTATATCTGCGAAAGCTACTCACTCAAAGAGACTGCCGAATACTGGGAAAATGTCCTGAAGATAAACGAATATCAGCAGGAGAGATTTTTCTTGAAAATGCTCAGAACGATGTTCAACACCATGGCGGGAAAAAAAATAGCGGTCTTCGGTCTTTCTTTCAAAGCCGACACGGACGACACACGCGAATCCCCGTCGATATATCTTGTCAAAAAACTTCTCGCTGAAAAGGCTCAGGTCGCACTTACGGATCCTAAAGCGCTGAGAAATGCTTTTTGGGCTTTCGGGGACGACGCCGAAAAAATAGAACTCTTCGAAGACCCGTATAAAGCCGCAGAAAACGCTCACGCCATAGCCGTCGTGACCGAATGGGAAGTTTATAAAAAACTCGACTATGAGAGAATTTTCGGAAAAATGTCGCAACCCTCCTTCATATTCGACGGAAGAAACATACTCGACGGAGAAAAACTCCACAAAATAGGTTTCAGCTTTTTCGCGCTCGGAAAACCTCCTTTAATCAGAGATTAAACGATTTTTCTTAACGATATCGGAAATCTTTCTGAAATCGTTTTTTCCGCTTCCCATTTTAGGAAGATCCGGAATTACGATGAAATTTTTTGGAATAGCGACATTGGGAAGGACAGATGAGAGTTTAGACCTCAGTCCGGCTGTGTCCGTTTCTTTTGACATGACAGCGACAATCTTCGACCCTCTTTTCTTGTCGGGGATATCAACAACGCAGCATTCATTTTCCGGTCCTAAAATTTGTTCAATCCTGTTTTCAATGGCGACGAGAGATATCATCTCTCCGCCTATTTTGACGCACCTTCTCAGTCTGCCGGAATGCCAGAGAAAACCCTCGCTGTCTGTATAACCTATATCTCCTGTGTCATACCATCCGTCTCTAAGCCTGAAAGAAGTCTCCTCGAGGTCGTCAAAGTAGCCGGACATGACAGAATCGCCTTTGACTAAAATTTTTCCTTTTTCGCCTGCCCCTAGTTTTTTCCCGCTGTCCAGATCGTGGATTTCGACGCTCAAGTTTTTAAGAGGTTTTCCGATACTACCTTTTTTGTTTTCAAACGGAGTGTTGACGGAAATAACCGGACTTGTCTCTGTTGTCCCGTAGCCTTCGAGGATTTTTATCCCGTGTTTTTCGAAATACTCGTCTAAGAGCCAGTCCTGAGCTTTGTCTGCTCCGGATATGACGAGTTTTAGGGATGAAAAATCGCCTGTTTGAGAGTGCTTTGAATAATTCGAAAGAAAATAAGGGGAGCCGGCTATCAGGGTTGGTTTTTCTTTCCTGATAATATCCACGACGGTTTTATAGTCGAGAGGATTGGGGTAGGTGAGGCTCGTGCACCCCAGAACAAGCGGCATAACGAGATTTACGTTGTAGCCGAAGACATGAAAGGGCGGGAGGATATTCATGAAGACATCTTCTTTCTCTATCCCCAGAGCTTCAGCGCAGGCTTGGATATTAGAGAGAAGATTTTTGTGGCTGAGCTGAATAGCTTTCGGTTCTTTTTCACTGCCGCTCGTGAATAAAACTACGGCGGGTTCGTCTTCAGAACAGCTGTGGAGTTCGCTGAGAATACTTCTCAGGGGCAGTTTAGATTTCAGTCCTGCAAATACTTTTTCTTTTAAGGATATGGATTTAATGATGTCCTCGAGAAAAATCATTTCCTTTTGTTGAGGACAGCCGATTTTATCTATAAAATATTTTGAAGTTATGACTCTGCTGAAACCGCATTTCTCCATGGCGTAAAGAATGTTTTTTTCTGCTCCCGTAGAATAATTTATCATTACAGGAATTTTACCTGAAGCCAAAAGAGAGACAACAGTGAGAGCACAGCCCTGCGAAGTGGGGAGCAAAACACCCGTAAAGACTTCTTCTGTTTTCCTGAACTTTTTGGAAAGTATTAATACAGCAGTGAGGGCTTTTCCAAAGGAGACGGCTTTTCCGGAATGCATGTCTCTGAGGGCTGTTTTCGAAGGATTATTTTTTGAGTTTATGACAAATCTTTCGTGTATCATGTCATTTTATCCGGTTTACGGGCTTGACAAATATTTTTTGACAGGTATTTTTATATACAAGGTTCATATAGAACAATCAAGAGTATTTTTTGTATAACTAAAGGGCTGAGCAAGGAGGTATGACATGACTTCTGAAAGGAGTATCTTGTCATCTGTCTTATTATGCCTTTTATTTGCCTTCAACCTGAGTTATTTTGTTCCGAGCATTTCCTCAGAGCAGTTGGAAGGAAAAAAGGGATATGAAATTACGGCATTGCCGCAAAGTTCTTTCGCTGATGTCATCGAAAACGCCTTGCCTTCCATAGTCAGCGTCATAGCTGAAAAGAGAATTGAATTCACATACACGGCAGGTCCTTTCGGCATCAATCATTTCACGGCAGTAAGGCAGGATTGAAATGAGTGCGGTTTTCTTTTTTTTCTTTGTTGCCCTGAGCGTTTCATGGAATGATTGCCCTTTCGGTGAAAGGGATTGTTCAGGCATTTGCGGAAGATTTTTCGACTCCGACTCGGACGGAATCTGCGACTATTCGCAAGTTTCCCCGGAAGATAGAGAAGAAAACTTCCTTGCCCGGGATACCACAATCGATCAAGTAATCTTGCCGGTTAGCGACACGGCGATTTTTTCGACCGCCGAAACAGCCGAGATTGACACACTTCTTGCGCCGGTTCTTAAAGACACCTTTTTCGAAGACACATCAAAAGATGTTTTAGAAACTCTAGATGAAATTCCGGAAAAAAAATTTCATTTCGGAGGAAAATACAGTTTTATTCAAATAACAGCTGTCCTGACTTTTCTATTTTTCTTGTCATATCTGCTGGTAAAACTTAAAATCCTATCAAGATCTATCCACTTGAAAATATGGAACTCTGTCCTTTTTTTGTCTTTTTCCGCCTCTTTTATTCTCGGACTGCTCCTTATAATTCAGGCGAACTCAGGGAGAAGGCTTTTTGCCGGATTCGATGTTTTATACTGGCATGTCGAGACGGCAATTGTGATGGCAGTCGTCTCTGTTTTTCACATAGCATGGCACGGCAGTTACATCAGAAATTTCTTCAGAAAAAAATAAAACGAAGTTTTTAATGGGATGGATAATAGACGCCGTTTTCAGTGATGACGGCTGTTATCAGCTCTGCCGGAACTACGTCGAAAGCAGGATTGTAAAAGTTTTCTTTATTTCCCGCATGTATTTTCACCCCTCTCATGGACATAATCTCGCCGGCGTCTCTTTCTTCTATAGTGAATTTTGATGCATCTGCTGATTTTCTGTCGAAAGTGGTTTCGGGAGCGACTACATAAAAAGGTATATTGAAATATTTAGCGCAGATAGCGAGCTCAAGTGATCCGATTTTATTCGCCGCATCGAGTTTTTCTGAAATCCTGTCCGCTCCAATCAAGACGGCGTCAATTTTCTCTTTTTTCATTACGTATGCCGCCGCCGAATCTACGATTAACTTGTAAGGGACAGCTCTTTTTTCGGCTTCCCATGCTGTCAAAGAACCCTGGAGTCTCGGTCTTGCCTCTTTAATCCAGAGAAAGACGTCTTTTTTTTGAACTTTTCTTGCCCATGCTATTCCGCCGAAAGCAGTTCCCCAGTTATAATAGGCGAGAAATCCGGTGTTGCAGTGAGTCATTACTGAACATTTATTTGGGATCAATTCCGCCGCATTTTTGACGAGTTTTTCTTCTTTTATCACAGATTCCTGGAGATATTCAAGGGCTCTCGCGACAGGGTCTTTTTTGTTTTCTTTCATGAAGTCCAACGCAGTGAACAGGTCTTTTGCAGTCGGTCTAGTGTTGCCAAGAATGTCAACGATTTGGCTTTCCTCCATATCCTGCAGACATCCGAGAGCGAAGGCGAAGGCGGCTGTTATGCCTATGGCAGGAGCTCCTCTGACTGCCATGTCGGTTATGGCGAAAGCCGCATCTTGAATTGATTTCACGGCTAAAAATTTTTCCTTGAAAGGCAAAAGCCTCTGATCGAGTATGTAGAGAACAGAATTTTCCCAAAAAACAGGTTTTAGCGAGACATTCATTTGCTCATCGTCTCTTCGTAAACCCCGAAAGTTTTCCGGGCCGTGTTTTCCCATGTCAGTCCGCTGACAATTTCCGGGAGTTTTTTTCTGCCTTCAAAGTCCAGTAAAAAAAGTATTTTTTTACTCAAGAGATCTATGTCAAAACAATCTGTCTTGAAATCTTCTGGCAGAAATTCAGAGCAGGGAAGCGATTTTTCGGCTATCACCGGGCATCCGCAGGAAAGTGCCTCCAAAGGGGGAAGACCGAAACCTTCGTATATCGATGTGAAAAGAAGACCATGGGAATAGGTGTATAGGGTTCTTATATAATCTCTGTCGCAGTATCCGAGACGCAGAATCCTGTCGTCGTCGAATAGATTTCTGTCTTCTCCGTTGTCTTTGCCGACGACAACGAGTTTGACATTTTCAAGACCGAGGGAGAGGAAAGCTTCACGCGCGGCCTTAAAATTCTTTCTCGGCTCGAGAGTGCTGACAAAGAGAAAATATTTAAACTTTCCGCCGAAAGGGTGTTTTCTATGCGAGGGCTTCCAAAATCCGGAAACCCCCTGCGGTATGATATGAATTTTTGAAACGAAAGAAGGAAAAAAACGGCTTACCTCGTCTGCTGTCTGGCGCGATATGGCAATTACAGAATCGGGAGAAACGCTGTTGAAATACCTTTCGAATTTCCTTCTGATTGATTTGACGTAGTTTTCCTTCAAAAGATCCGGCCTTGAAAACACTACGAGGTCGTGGACAGTCAGGACTATTTTTGAAGTCCCCGTGAACTTGTCCGGAATCCACACATCGAGCCCATGCCATATGTCTGGTCTTTTTGGCGGAACGAGAAAACCTTTCAGGGCGATGCGATGGGAAACGTTGTAGCTTTTTATCCTGTTCTTTATGAAAGCTTCGCGGTCCCCGAGTATTTTTCTGACTCTGCTGTCCCGGATGCAGAGAAGATATTCGTTATCCGGGAAAAGCTCTATCATGGTTTCAATGAGGGCTTTGGAGTATGTTCCAATGCCCGTTGAGCCGCTTGAATATGGATTTGTCACATCGTATGCTATTCTCATTTTTTAAGAATTTCTCCAAGTGCGCTGTTAAATTCGAGAGCGCTGTTTTCAGGCGAGAGTTCGCGGCGGACTGTGTCTGAAAATTCCTTTTTCCTCTCTATGCTCAGATTTCCTGAGAGTATTTTTAGGGCTTTATGGGCTATCAATGACGGGTCATTTTCATCGCAAGTCATCTCCGTCCATTTTTTCTGGGCGAAATATTCATAATTTCCCGTTCCTTTGCCTGTCAGAACCGGACAACCGAGGGCAAGCGCTTCCATCAGAGAGACGGGAAAAGGGTCGAAGTCCGGAAAGTGAAATAAAACACCGGTTTGGGAGTAAAAAGAGGGCATGTCCCTGTAGGGAATGACGCCGCAATAGCGTATGTTTTCGAATTTTAGATCAGATTCTTTTGTCCCTGCTATGGCGACTTCAAGATCCGGAATGTCTTTTTGCATGAGATGAAAACACTCGTCGAGCCATCGGGGAATTTTATTCATCAGACCCCTTTTTCCGCCTTTAGAGACAATAGCGACTCTGTTTATTTTCCGGTAGGGGGGATTTCCCTTTCCTTTTTCCATGAATATTTTTCCGATTGATGGCCTTACTAGTCTTATGGGAATATTTTCAGGAACAAGACCGGTAAAAGTGTTTGATGTCAGCGAAGAGACGCTGACAGCGCCGTCTATCATGGATAGAAAAGCCCTGATATCCCTCGCATAGAGATCGTTATTGGCTTTAGCATACAACCCTGTTTCGTCAGCCATTATCAGTATTATTTTTGCCCCGGTGGAAAAATTGTGAAGGACGACGGAAGGGAACAGGGGAGCTCCGCCTTCAGAGATTATGACATCGGGTTTTGAGAAGACGAATTTGAGCCTCAAAATGTTGAGAAGAACATGTCTGTTGCCTCTCTCGCGCAGTTTCTTGTTTCCGCGAAAATACATGAACTTTGCCCCGACGCTTTTTGCCCAAACCTCGTGGGCCGGATGAGGAAGTTGGTGGACAAAGGCAATTTTCTTTTTCTTCAGGTTTTCCGTCATCTGGGGAACCGAAATTTCTCAGTTTTCCGAGATTTTAATTTTTTTTCTTTTTTTCTTTCCAACCCTGAGGACGGCATCTTTTCCTTCGATGTCTTCGAGAGTGATGATATGGTCGAATTTATCTATTTTCTCGCCGAGAAAGTGGACTCCCCCTTGTGAGACGGAGCGTTTCGCCTCAGAGCGGGTCTGCGAAAGCGAGGAAGAGACAAGAAGAGTCACTATGTCTATGCCGCCTTTTTCCGAAAAAGTTTTTCTTGACAGAAAAAAAGCGGGTATTTCCGCATCGCTTTGCCGGACAGCGATAATTTTCGATGAAGTTCTGACAAGATTATTTTCGTCAGCCGAGCCGAATTCCTTGACGGATGAAGTGAAGGCAATAGAAGCTTCTTCGAAACCGTGTAGAATTGAAGTGGCTTCGAAACCTAAAATCTCTTTGGCTCTGTTGACCTTGCAGTTTTTTTCATTGACAAGAAATTTAATCTCCTCAAGGGGAAGAAAAGTAAATCTTTTAAGAGCGCTGTCGAGCATTGAGTCGGGGATGTTTCTCCAATATTGATAATACTCATAAGGAGAGAGCTTTTCCGCCGAAAGCCAGACACTGCCTTTGACGGTTTTACCGAATTTCTCTCCGACTTCGTTCAGAAGAAGCGGTATAGTGAAACCGTAGGTCTGTTCGGACCTTATCCGGCGTATAAGATCAATACCCATAACAATATTTCCCCACTGATCCTGTCCTCCGATTTGAACAAGGCAGTTATGCTTTTCCCTGAGATATAGAAAATCAAAGGACTGCAAAAGCATGTAGGAAAATTCAAGAAAAGTTATCCCCGTGTTGGATTGGAGGCGGAGACGGACCGAGTCAGAGGTGAGCATTTTGTTGACTGAAAAAAGAGGTCCTATCTCTCTGAGAAAATCGAGAAATTTTCTTTCCTTGAACCAGTCATAGTTGTTGAGTATCCTGTGAGAACCTTTTTCGCGGGATAAAAAATTTTCTATCTGCTCTGAAATACGCGTGCAGTTATTTTGGATAGATTCCATTTCGAGAAGGTTCCTCGTCTCCGTTTTGCCGGAAGGGTCTCCTACCGAGCCGGTAGCGCCTCCCACGACCGCTATGACTTCATTGCCGTTTTTCTTGAGCCATAGAAGAGCCATTAAAGGCAGAAGATTTCCTATGTGAAGGCTTTCGGCTGTCGGATCGAAACCGCAGTAATAAACTGATTTGTCATTGTTGAGTATTTTTTTAAGTTTTTCTTCGTCTGTCGCCTGATAGATAAATCCTCTATCTTTAAGCTCTTTGAACAGGTCCAAGTCAGCCTCCTTCAGATAACCGTATGGGAAGGTATCACAACTCCTTTTTTGACTACCGTCACGCCGTCTCTAATCCAGAACAGGTCGCCTTCATAATCCTGTTCATTGCTGTGGTCCCTTATCACGACATGGTTTCCCACCACGGCATTTTTGTCTATTATAGTATTTTCTATGTGGCAGCAATTTCCTATGGAAAGTATTTCGCGGCCTGACTCCAATTTATAAAAATCATTGCCGAAGACTACGGTGTTTATCAATGTGGCGTCTTTTTTAATATATGACCTTATGCCGATGAGCGACTTTATGATAGTCGCTCCCTCTATGATGGCTCCGTCGGATATTATGCTCTCGTCTATTCTCGAAGAGCGGATTTTCGCCGGCGGAAGGTATCTTCTCATGAAATAGACGGGATGATTGATTTCATCGTAGAGAGAAAAAGGCGGGAGTATGTCCGTGAGCGCTATGTTCGCCTTGAAAAAAGAGTCTATAGTCCCAATGTCGTCCCAAAAACTGTCGAAAACATAACCGAAGACTTTATGGTTTTTTATGGCTTCGGGTATGAGGTGTTTGCCGAAATCAATGCAGTCCGATTCGAGGAGGATTTTTTCAAGAAGCTCGTAATTAAAAAGATAGATGCCCATGCTCGCGAGGAATTTTTTTCCGCTTTTTGTTTCCACAGCGAGAGGATCTAGAATTTCTTCTCCCGGTTTTTCCTCAAAGTGCGTAATTCTATCTGATTCGTCTGTCCTCATGATGCCGAAAGAACCGGCTCTTTCTCTGTCTATGGGTATGGTCGATATTGTTATCTCCGCCTGTTTTGAGACGTGAAAGTCGAGCATGTTCCTGAAATCCATGTTGTAGAGCTGGTCTCCCGAGAGTATTAGGACATATTGGGGTCTCTGGACTTTTATGTGCTTGAGACTCTGCCGGACTGCGTCGGCGGTGCCTTGAAACCAGTCGCTTTTTTCCGGAGTCTGTTCCGCCGCCAGAAGAGAGACAAAACCTCTGCTGAAAGAGTCGAATTGATAGGTCTCATTTATGTGTCTGTTCAGGGATTCCGAATTGAACTGGGTGAGGACGAATATTTTATTGAATCTCGAATTGAGGCAGTTCGATACGGGGATGTCCACGAGTCTGTATTTTCCCCCGAAAGGGACAGCAGGTTTCGACCTCACAAGAGTCAGAGGGAAAAG
>JAFGIG010000042.1 GCA_016929715.1 Caldifarciminota bacterium | reverse complement strand
TTTTGCAAACTTTTTGTTTTCAAAACGGGGTAAACATGAAAAAGAAGATAATTTTTTTAGCTTTTTTTGCCGGTTTAATATTCGTCTCTTTTTTCGTTGTATTAGGTTTTATAAAAAAGAAAAACCAGGTCAAGTCTGTCTGGATTACCGATGTAGTAGCCAAAGGCGACTTGATTTCAGAAATTACATCGACAGGAACCATTGAAGCTGTCGGAACAGTAGAGGTAGGGACTCAGATATCGGGAGTTATAGAAAGAATCTTCGTCGATTTCAATACCACAGTCACGGAAGGAGAAACCCTCGCCGTTCTCGATTCGAGGTCATTGAAGGCCGGACTTCTCGAAGCGCAGGCGAACTATCAGAAGAGCTCTATTCAGCTCGAGCAGGCTAAAAGAGAACTCGAAAGGATGCGCCAGCTATACGAAGAAAACCTCATTTCCTCTCAGGAATACGACAACACGCTCGATGCCGTCGAGATAGCCAAAACATCTTTCTCTCTTGCTCAGGCTCAGCTCTACAGAACAAAAATTAACTACGACAACGCCGTCATAACATCGCCTATAAGCGGAATTGTCATTTCGAGAAACATCGACGAGGGACAGACGGTTGCCGCGAGTCTCAACACACCGACGCTTTTCACAATCGCAAGCGATCTTTCCGATATGCAGATAGAAGCTCTCATAGACGAGACCGACATAGGCGTTATAAGAGAGGGACAAAAAGTAATTTTCGATGTCGACGCCTATCCCGGCGATACATTCGAAGGCGTCGTCAGCCAGATAAGACTTCAGCCTCAGCTCGTTCAGAATGTAGTGAAATACATAGTCATAGTCAAAGTCAGCAATCCGGACCAAAAACTTCTGCCGGGCATGACTGCGAACCTTACGGTGATAACTGACAGGAGGGAAGATGTTTTGACTGTCGCAAATGCCGCGTTTTTATTCACTCCTCCCCGGGAAATGCTCGAAGAATTCGTGAGAAATATTCCCGATTCCCTTCGCCAACAGAACCGTTCAGCCAGAGGTTCAAATCAGAATGAAGGCTCCGGGCAATATTCTGTTCTCTGGGTCAAACAAGGAGACAAAATATTCCCCAAAAGAATCGTAAAGGGAATGACAGACGGCGTCAGAACCGAGATAACAGGCGAGGGAATAGCCGAAGGCGATACCGTGATAATAAGCGTCGGAAACAACGGCAGCTCAAATAACAACACTCAGAGAAGCCCTTTTCTGCCACAGAGGCCGAGGTAAAATGAAAGGGATTATCCGTCTTGAAAAAGTGACGAAAATCTATAAAATGGGCGACATCGAAGTCAAAGCCCTCGACGAACTTGATTTTACCATGGAGGAAGGTGACTTTGTCGCCGTAATGGGAGCGAGCGGATCCGGAAAATCCACCCTCATGAATATTCTTGGGTGTCTTGACCTGCCGACTGAAGGGGAATATTTTCTCGACGAAAAATCCGTCGGCAAAATGAAAAAAGATGAACTCGCCCGTCTGAGAAACGCCAAACTCGGTTTCATCTTTCAAAACTTCAACCTTCTTCCGAGGACTACGGCATTGGACAACATCGAACTGCCGCTCTTATACGCTTCAGGCATCACAAGACGCGAAAGGCACGAAAAAGCAAGAAATTCACTTGAACTCGTCTCTCTCTCTGACAGGCATAAACACCATCCGAATCAGCTCTCGGGGGGTCAACAGCAGAGAGTCGCCATAGCCCGAGCCCTTGTGACAGATCCTCTCGTCATTCTCGCAGACGAACCGACAGGAAATCTCGACACAGCGACGAGTAAAGACATCATGAACATTTTTAAGTCTCTCAACAACTCGGGCAAGACAATTCTTCTTGTAACACACGAGACTGATATAGCCGCTTACGCCAAGAGAAAAATACTCCTCAGGGACGGTAAAATAATCCAAGACACACAAAGCAGAAAAAATATATGAATTACTACAGCGGATTGAAGACGGCTTACAAAGCGCTTGAAAAAAACAAGACAAGGTCTTTTTTGACAACCCTCGGCATCGTAATAGGAGTTTCGTCGGTCATAACAATGCTCGCCATAGGTCAGGGTTCGAGCGACAGCATCAAATCATCTCTGAGAGGTTTCGGGACAAACGTCATAATCGTCTTTCCCACGGCGTCAGCCAGAGGCGGAGTCCGCCTTGAAGCCGGAACCTCGCCGCGTCTGAAAGAATCCCACGCAGTCGAGATAATCCAAAACTGTCCTTCCGTCAAATACGCCTCTCCCGTAGTCTTTAAATATGTTCAGGCGGTTTCCGGTTCGAGCAACTGGCGCACCCCTGTCTATGGAGTTTACAGTGAATACTCCGAAATAAGAGATCTTCAGCCCGAATACGGAGATTTTTTCACTCAGGAGGATATCCGTAAATCCACAAAAGTCTGTGTCCTCGGAAAATCCGTCGCAGACCAACTTTTTGGCGAAAACACCAATCCCGTCGGACAGACAATTAGAATAGACAGAATACCTTTCCGCGTAGTCGGCGTCCTGAAGAGCAAGGGACAAAATATGATGGGTCAGGATCAGGACGACATGATCCTCGCTCCTTTTTCCACGATCCAAAAAAGGCTCATTCCGACAGACTACATTAACATAATATACGCTTCGGCTATATCTGAAAAAGCAATCGACATGGCGACTCAAGAAATTGACTCTGTTCTTTCATCTTCTTTGAGACTCGCTCCTTCTCAGGAAAAACCATACACAGTCAGGACGCAGGGTGAAATAATCCAGATGTTCACTAGCACTTCCCGCATCCTTATGATACTTCTTGCGAGCATAGCCGTCATTTCTCTCATCGTCGGCGGCATAGGAATCATGAACATAATGCTCGTTTCTGTTACGGAGCGGACAAAGGAAATCGGACTGAGAATGGCTGTCGGTGCGACGGGCAGAGATATTTTAGCTCAGTTCCTCATAGAGGCTGTGCTTCTCAGCCTGACAGGTGGAATTATTGGAATAATCTTAGGCTCCGGAAGCGCTCTTTTGCTCTCCAGGATACTGAGCTGGCCCGTTACAATAAGCCCGTGGGCAATTCTTCTCTCTTTCGCCTTTTCGACAATGATAGGCGTGTTTTTCGGGTGGTATCCGGCTAAAAAAGCCTCTGAACTCATACCCATAGACGCTCTCCGTTACGAATAGATACGGATTTGTTTTATAGAGAAGGGGACAGCCCCTGCTTTTATAGGAATAATTCTCTCAAAATTTTACTCCGTAGCCGAAATAAATAAAATTTCTATTGTCGTTTTCGACGTCTATAGGCTTTAAGTATCCCAGCTCTATGTCATTCACCATCAAAATAAGTTCGGCTTCGGCGTTGAAATAGATATGTCCGGATTCGAGGTATCTTGAGCTTTTATGAGAATACAATATTTTCACAGCGGCGTTAGCGCCTACTGTTCCCATCGGCCTCATGTATGTTCCCAGTCCGACTCCCAGTCCCGATGCCCTCCAGCCGAGGTTGAAGCACGCGAAAGGACCGGATACAG
>JAFGIG010000041.1 GCA_016929715.1 Caldifarciminota bacterium | reverse complement strand
TACAAAGAGGATTTCTCTCAATATGTTCCGAGAGGCCACTATCCTGCGAGCGATTCTCTTAAAAGATATTTCAAGGCGATGATGTGGCTCGGCAGAATGACATTCCCCCTAAAAGGCAATTCTCAAGATCAGGGGATGCATCTTGTTTCAGAAGAAGAGGCAGTTTACCTCACAGCTACTGCGCTCATGATAGTATCTGACCTTTGTTCCGGGGAAGCTTCCGACGGCGAAAAATACATAGACAAGTGGAGTAAAATATACGGCATAACCGCTTTTTTCGCCGGGTTTGCCGACGATATGTCCGTTCCTGAATACATCTGCGCCGTAAAAGACATCAGCGGAGTGCAGTTGACAGCCGGCGATATATATACAAAAGAATTCCACGACAAGTTTTCAGAAATATTGACAGAACAATATCTTGATTCGAAAATTTACAGCGGAACAGGAGCTCTCGCGGCAATGCCCGATTCGACGGGAGATTTCGACCCCAAAGAACTGGGCAAAGCCATGGAGATAACCGCGGGTTTCAGGCTTTTCGGTCAGAGATACGCATTTGACAGCGAGATTCTCGGAAAAACTGTTTTTCCTACAGTAGGCGCCAACATCGCCGGCAAAGACAGATATATGCCTTCCGGTCTCGACGTAGCAGTCGTTTTCGGCAGTCCGGCTGCTTACAGAATACTGTGCGAGAGAGGGGACACCGGATTTAGAGATTACGAGAAAACCATAGAGAGCTTGAAAACAGCAATAAATGAATTTGAACCAAAGGTGTGGCATAAAACTTTATACAACAACTGGCTTTATTGCCTTTATCTTCTCGCAATTGAAAAAGGCGAGGGATATGCCGATTTCATGACGACTCAGGCATGGCAAACTCATTCTCTTTCCAATTTCCTCGCTTCCTGGGCTATGCTGAGGCACGACAACATCCTATACGTCAAGCAGAGTTACACTTTGGAGTCCGGTTGCGCTCCTGACAATGGACATGAAATTCCTCCTCCTCCTCCTTCGGCGGGGTTTATCGAGCCGGTTCCGGAAGTTTACGCGGAGGTGATAGCGGTCCTGAATATGCTCGAGAAGGGCTTGATTTCATACGGGTATTTCGACGATGAGCTTTCATGGAAATTCAGCCGCGCCAGGAATGTCATGGAGAGGATAAAAGAAATATCTGAGAAAGAACTTGCCGGAGAACCGATAAGTTCCGATGACGCTGATTTTCTTAAATATTTTTCATCGAGCCTTGAAAGCGCCTTATCCGATATGGGAGAAGTTTCCGAGGGTGTCGAGACGAGCCTTATAGCAGACGTCCACACAGACCAGAACAGTTCTTCGGTTTTGGAAGTGGCATCCGGAAATATGGACATGGCAATTGTCCTCTATGTCAGACCGGACGGCTATGTTGAAGCGGCAATAGGTCCTGTCCTAAGTTATTGGGAATTCACATGGCCTATGTCGGACAGGCTCACAGACGAAAAATGGAGGGAGATGATCAAGGAGAAGTCCATAAGACGTCCGGAATGGATCTACATAACAGAATGACAAAAAGACGATCTCTGCTTCGGATGATTTTAAGAAAAGCCGAAGATTTACAAAAACGCGGAGAATGGACCCGATCTCTGTCCTATTACAAAAGATACGTCAAAGTCAAAGACGCCCTTCTTGAGAAGGAAAATTCAGTTTTATTAAAAAAGCTTGAAGATAAGTATCAGGCAAAAAAACAAGCAGCTGAAGCCCAATTGACGGAGAGAAAGAACAGAGAATTGAAAAAAGCAAACACCCGGCTCAAGGAAAGCCTGATGAAAATAGAGACCCTCAGAGGGCTTATCCCTATATGCCCGAAGTGTAAAAATATGAGAACTGACGAAGGTTTTTGGGAGAAAGTGGAACATTTTGTCGAAACCCATTTTGACGCAAGTTTTACTCACAGTCTGTGCAGTGACTGCGCGAAGAAATTCTATAAAAAACATTCAAAAAGTATTGAAGGATGAAAAAAGAAGCCTCAAGAGAAAAGCGATTAAAAAATCCGCCCGATAAAGGAAATGTAATTCTTCTTGAACTGAAAAAAAATCTAAAAAGAGATCCTGAAAAACTGCTCAAAAAAGCCGACGAAGCAATCAGGCATTTTGCAAAAAAAGCAGATTTGCAAAAGCTCTTTGAATCATTACACACTCGCGGAAGCTTAAAGATGAGATCCGGAAACTACAGATCAGCTCTCGAAGATTTCAGAAAAGCGCGCGATATTTCCGAATCTCTGGGTATAAAAATTTCCGAAGCCTCTTCCTTAAACTTAATGGGAAACGCATATCTTTATATGAGTATGCCCGAAAAAGCTCTGGAATGTTATATTTCCGCGTTAAAACTCTATGATGTCCTCAAAGAAAAAAGAGCTCAGTCAGTAATATATCTGAATATGGGAAACATTGACTGGTTCGAAGGAAATTACGAAAGAGCCGAGGAAAATTACACAAAAGGAGCCAAGCTGAGCAGGGGAAGGGACAAAAAAAACAACGCTCTTTGCCTGATAGGCATAGGCAATATCAGACTCAAAACGGGGTTGACAGATAAAGCGCTGGAATATTACAGAAAAGCGGCAGAGACAGCCGATACAACTGATTATTCGACAATTGCGATGATAATGAACAATATTGGAGAGGCTTACAGGAGAAAAAAACAATGGGATAAATCACTCGAAAGCCTTTACTGTTCATATGACACGCTCAAGAAAGCCAAAACCGCCCTTCACAGGGCTGAGACCCTCTGCACAATAGGAGACGTTTTCATAGAGACCGGAGAATACTCTTCAGCTCTGAAATACATAAAAAAATCGCTTTCTATCGCTGAAAAAATCAAGTCTCTAAGCCTTAAAATGGATGTCTATCTTTCTCTTTCCGTTTTACACGAGAAAAGCGGGAACGCTAAAAGCGCCGTTAAATTTTTTATGAAATATATTGAAATAAAGGAAAAACTATACGAAAAAAAGAAGAAAGAGAAACTTTCCGAAATGGAGATGAAGTTTAGAGTCGAGAAAAACGATTTAGTTTTAGACGTATTGAGACAAAAAAACAGGGAATTGACCTCCGTCAATGAACGGCTGAAAGAAACACTTGGGCAATTGAAGGTTTTAAACGGGCTTATTCCTATATGCGCGTGGTGTAAAAGAATCCGTAATGACAGAGGATACTGGGAAAAATTGGAAAAATACATAGAAGAGCACTCATTGGCAAAGACAGTCAATATTATGTGTCCTGACTGCGCAGAGAAAAAAGAAAAGGAGAAAAACCGATGAAAGTATTTTCAGTATTCATCTTGTTTTTATTGTTTTGTTCGAATCTTTTGAAAGCTCAGACAGCAAAAATCGCCGTGGCGGCTACATCGGATCTTCAGAGCGTCATTTTGCCTTATGAAATTTCCGTCGAAGACAGGAAATTCACTGTGGGGGGATTCGACAGAATTTCAGCTTACAAAAAAAAGCTTTGGTCCGATTCCCGATATGATGCCGTCCTGCTTGTCTCATCCGGCGACGATTTCATAAATCCTCTTTTTTCAATGTTCTCGGGAGAACCGGAGGTTTTGGGAATGAACATGGCCGGTTATGACTTTTACTGTCCGGGCAACCACGAATTCGACAACGGGGCTGAGATGTTCTCTGAGGCCATAAAAAACTCAGATTTCGAAATAATCTGCGCAAATTTGTCCTTTTCAGACACTTTTCTTCAGAAAACGGTCAATCCTTTCGCTGTTGTAGAGACAGAAGGAGTCAAAATAGGTTTTTTCGGACTCATGACTCCCGATTTTTTCAAGCTGACTAATCCGGGAGATTCTCAGGTTTTTCTCAAACCGGATATTCTGAGAGCCGCGGAAATTGCTGTGACGGAACTTAAAAATGCCCGTTGTGACGCTATAATAGGTTTAACGCACACGGGTTTTGTCATAGACAGTATTCTGGCGGAAAACATCGAAGGCATTGATGCTATAATAGGCGGACACGATCATATTTTGTATCACAGAGAAATAAACGGAGTCGTCCTTGTTCAAAACGGAGCCAGAGCCCAGACTATAGGCGTTCTTTGCCTCGATTTTAGGGACAACAATCTTGAAAACTTGAGTTTTTTTTCTGAATATCTTGATTCGACTGCGGGATCTGACGATTCTGTCCGAAAAGCGATGGAAGCCTTCGAAGAAAAATACAAAACAGGCTTGTCTGTATCCGTCGGAACTTCTCTGACTCCTTTCGATGCGACAAGAGCCGTAGTCAGGGGAAGGGAATCGAATATTGGCGACCTGATATGCGATTCATGGCTGGCGTGGTTTTCTAATGCCGACGCCGCTTTCGTCAACGGCGGTTCGATAAGGGGAGATGTCATCTATCCTGCCGGAGATGTAACATACGGGAAGGTTATGGAGATACTTCCTTTTCGGAATGAGCTCATAGAAGTAAAAATGACCGGCGGGGATATTAAGCAGGTGCTGGAAGTGTCTGCTTCGGGTCAGCTGGGAGCGCCTTTTGAATGCCCTGATTCAATGAGAGCTTCATACGGAGGGTTCCTTCAGGTGGGTGGCATGAGATTTGTCATCGATACTTTGAAGCCTTCATTCTGCGCGATTTATTCCGGCAGGGAGGTTCAGAAAATTATTGAACCCGGCGACAGGATTCATGAAGTCGAGATCCTGCTTGACGGCGTTTGGACGCCGTTGGACTCCGGCAGGATTTATTCGCTGATAGTGAGCGACTGGATAGCCGGCGGCGGAGACGGACATTTTGTTTTTCTCGATTCAGCGGTTGAAAAAAAGTCCACTTCTGTATATGCTCCCGACCCCCTTCTCGATTTTTTCATCAAAAGAAGAACAGTTGAAGCCGTGAACGACGGAAGAATAAGGATAAAATAACCTTGAAAAAAGCTCTGATAATAGACCTCAGCCTCGATCAGGACTTTTTTCTTCTTTTTGAAAGGGACATAAATTTTTGGGTCAAATCTCATTACGTCAATGGATTTAATCCTGAATATCCGGCTCCCGAAAATTTTTCACTTGTTGTTTTTTCAGGTTCGCAGTATTCGATAAATGACGAATATGATTGGCTCGATTACGCGATGGATTACTACCTTAAATGTCGAAAAAAATCGATTCCTGTTCTCGGAATATGCTATGGCCATCAGCTTATAGCGAGAGCTCACGGCGGCAAAGAAGCCGTGGGCATAGCCGAAAAACCTGAGATGGGGTTTATCGAAGTGGAAATCCTTTCCGAAAAATCCGTTTTTTCCGGTTTGCCGAAAAAATTCAGCGTAATAGGAGCTCATTATGACGAGGTAAAAAAAGTTCCGGAAAATTTCGAGGTAATAGCCAAAAGCCTTCTTTGTCCCGTTCAGGCAATG
>JAFGIG010000007.1 GCA_016929715.1 Caldifarciminota bacterium | reverse complement strand
CGTCGAGCTCGTAAAAAGCTGGCTGGCAGATGAAAGGGCTCAGGGCTTGTATCTCGAAGATGCCCCTCTCGTGTCGAGGAGTTCAGGAATTGCCGTTTTCGACGAGAGAAAACTCGAACTCGGAAGATGGGAGAGACAGTCTATGACCCTCAGCGTGTCTTCCCACTACACAGAATTATTTGAGGATTTTGGTGATTATTTTGAAAGAGAAGCCATGGCTATAGGCGACACTGCGCTGTCGAGAGAGCTGGATATCCTCAGAAAACTTTCAAACATGTAAAATTATTAAAAGGCGCGGGTCTTCCGCGCCTTTTTCCGGTCTCAATTAAAAATGGATATAGTATATTAATTCAGATTTGATTACCAATGATTGCCTGATTAGAGTTTGGAAAAAGGAAAGGGCGGGTCTGACCCGCCCTTTTTAGTTTCTTACAATGTCTAGTTGACCCTCGTGAATTTGCCCGTGAAGATGCTCGAACCGGAGGTCACTTTGTAGAAGTAAACGCCGTTTGAGACATTTTCGGAGTTCCATGAAAGGACTGAAGTCTGATTGACGGTTCCGGTGAAAGGAACTGCCACAAGTCTTCCCGTCGCGTCAAAGACCTCGAAGCTGACCGAAACCGAAGAAGGAACGGTCACAGCGAGCCTCAGGATATTTCCGACCTGCGCGAGAGACCTCACCGAGAAAGTCTCAGGCGAGGTTATTGGATTTTCCTCGACCGCGTTGGGAACTCTTATTGTGACATCGTCAATATAAAATCCCGGATAGGCAACGGAACCGTCGGAACCGAAATCCCACTGCAGCCATATTGTCTGGCCGCCGTAGGAAGAAAGATCCATGTCATACTGGTTCCATGCGTTCATTCCGGCTACGTGTCCTGTCCATATCGCCTGCCCGTTGAGCGGATTTGAAGTATTGCCGGTTCCGGTGTAGGCTGGCGTTACGCCGTTGAAAATATTGAAAGTCGTTCCGTCGGTTGAAATCTTCATATTCCCGCCGTCGTAGCTGGCTTCGGTGTCCCACCACATCCAGAAGAAGCATTCCGCGACTGACATGTCGGCAGGAAGAGTTATGCCGGGAGTCGTAAGCTGGGCGTTGGCGGAGTTCGGGTAGTTGCCTGCAAGAACGGTAGCCCAGACATTTGTGCCGCTGTGCGCTGAGCCGGGTCCTGAAGTGGGAGCTCCCCACTGCCAGACGCTTGCGGTGCCTGTAACAGCCATGTCGCCGCTGTCGGCTTCAAAGTCCTCGACGTAGAGATCATTGAACAGGAAAGTGTGGAAATTGACGACTACAGTGTCATTGCCGGTTATATAACCCGGATCGGTTATAAAGGTTGCCGTAAAGTTGTGTCTATACCACCATGAGATCCAAGAGGGGAATACGCAGTTGAAAGAGTCACCGGGGGCAAGGTTTGAGACCTGTATTGATTCAGAATAGATTACGCCCGAAACCGATTCTTCTATTGTCAGATATGTCCAGAAGGAAAGCGGACCGGAGCTTGTTCCAGAGTTGTTGACCCAGCATTCGGGAGTCATGGGAGTTGCCGGGGGATAGAAGCCTTCGACGGGGACATCTACATGGAGAATACCCACATCATCCGCTGCAAGAGCTATGGCGTAGGCAAAGTCCTGGTCTCCCTGACAGAATCCGACAAGGCAGGGACCGAAACCGAGGAAGTTGGGATAGTAATCTCCGCCGCCAGCTATGGCGTTAGTGTATCCGGCGGCAAAGGGCGGAACAGCACAGTATAGCGTCTCTCTCGTCCATGTGCCGTTGTGGTAGTTGAGGCCGAACCATGTGCAAGACCATCCGCCGGCGTTTGCTACCTGTCCGTGGAACCATACTTTGTCATTAGCAGGGACAAGGGCTGAGCCATAGACCGCGTAATCTCCCGTTCCGCTCCAGGGAGATCCCGTCTTCTGGAATCTGCCCATACTCGTGCCGAAATTGCCTGTCCAGAAAGTGTCTCCGGGAACCCAAGCTATAGCCCTGTTGGGGTTAGACTGTCCCGTGTAGGTATTGACCTGTGTCATAGAGAAAGGAGAGAGCCCTGCGATGTAGCCTCTGACTCCAGTCCCGGTGGCATCTCCACAGTAAATAGTGTCGCCGGCGTCTCTGTCCAAGTCCCTGTGTCCCCATCCCGTCTGGCCTGTCTGAGGGACGCTTGCGATATAAGTTCCGGAGACGTAATTGATGAGCAGGAAAACGCATCCGGTAGTGTTCGCATCCGTGATAATCATCAGAGAGTCGTCTATGACCTCGACTCCGAGGAGTCTGTTGCTCGCGACTCCGCCGAGGCCTTCAACAATGAGAGACCAGACGCACGGAAGAACAATTGCGTCGCTGTTTTCCGGCAGAGACGGAATGAAAGGCGCTCTGTCGGTGTTTTCGCTTGCGAGCATCGGTGCGGCAATCATGGTGAAAACCGCAAGTATTACCAATAACCTCATTCGTCCTCCTTTGATTAGGTTCTTTTACCTGCTGTCTGTTTCTACAGAAGAATTATCTTAAAATTCCGTTAAGTCTGTCAAGTGTATTTTTTATTTAGCAGGGATTGTCTTTGTTGTTTTTTTGCTGTTATACTGAACGGGTCATGTTCTACGATATCGCGGTCATAGTCCTCTATTCGGCGGCTGTAATTGCCGTCGGTTATTTTACCGGTAAAAAAGAGTCATCTGCGGAAGATTTCTTTTTAGCCCAAAGAACCATGAAGTGGTGGGCTGTCACGATATCGGTCTATGCGACCGCCCTGTCGGCGATGACTTTCATAGGCGTTCCGGGTTCTGTTGTAGCGAAGGGGGGCGATTTCAACTACCTTCAGCTCGCCTTCGGAGATCTTTTCGCCAGGGTTTTCGTCTCTTTTATAATGCTCAAAGCATTTTACGGCAGAAAAGTTATGACCCCTTACGAATTTCTGGGAATTAGATTCGGCAAAGCCACATGGATATCGTCCTCGGCAGTTTACATAGTAAGCAGAATTCTTGCAAGTTCAGTCAGGCTGGCGGCTTGCGCTATCGGGCTTTCTGTGATTTTCGGCATTTCCTTCGGAGCTTCAGTGTTCTATGTCTGCGCGATAGCGCTTTTATACACCTCTTTCGGAGGTATTAAAGCCGTGATTTGGACCGATTTTTTCCAGTTCTGCCTTTTCATAGCCGCCGCTGTGTTCACTGTTGCGTTTGTTTTGAGGATGATTCCCGGAGGTTTTTCGGAATTTATAACAGTCGGAGCCCAGGAGGGAAAATTCACAATTTTTCACCTTTCGTTTGACCCTGCATCTTTTGATTTCATATTCAACTTCTCAAGCTCGAAGTCATTTCTCGCCGGATCACTTTTCGGATTTTTCACGACTCTTGCGGTCATGGGGACGGATCAGGATTTCGTCCAGAGGACACTGACCTGTAAAAATCTCAGAGACAGCAGAAAAGCCCTTATGTATTCGGCTCTTTTGAATTTTCCCGTGACTTTGCTTTTTTTGACCGTCGGCGCGGCTCTTTTCGCCTACTATAAAGTTATGCCTCACGACTCAGTCGCTGCGTCATACCTCGCACAAAACCCTGACTATCTCTTCCCGTATTTCATAAAGACGGCCCTTCCTCCGGGAGCGAGAGGACTATTGATAGCCGGCCTTCTCGCCGCGGCGATGTCTTCCATAGACTCTTCCGCCAATTCACTTGCTTCGTCTTTTTACAGGGATATTCTTAAGAACTTTTTCTCTTTCACAGAAAAAATGGCGATGCTCATCGCAAGAGCGCTTGTTGTGGTTTTCGTGGCAATTCTCGGCGTCGTAGCAATTTTCTTCGGAAGAACCCAGTCTGTTTTGTGGCTCGGTTTCAAGGTCTTCGGTTATTCCTACGGCGCTCTGCTCGGGGTCATGCTCGCGGCAATAGCTACAAAAAGAAGGGGAAAAGACGTGTTAAACGTCTTTTCAATGCTTTCGAGTTTTTTGCTGGTTGTTTTCATGACATCCCAGAATATAGGAATTCTCACGCCTGCAAGGTCTTTTCTCCTGAGGCCGCTTGGCATAGATATGATAGCCTGGCCCTGGTCCATAATACTCGGCACTTTTTGGACTTTCTTTACAGTCATCCTATTCGGAAATAAAAAAGAAGGAAAAAAAAACCGACTATGATGAGCCCTGCCAAACTCTCAATAGATTATGAAAAAGAACTGAACGAGCAGCAGCTCGAAGCCGTAAGGCACATAGACGGTCCGCTTTTGGTTATAGCCGGAGCGGGCAGCGGAAAGACAAGGACCCTCGTCTACAGAGTCGCGTTTCTCGTCGAAAACAGAATAAAGGCGCAGAACATTCTGTTGCTGACTTTCACGAGAAAAGCCGCTCAGGAAATGCTCAGAAGAGCTTCGACTCTTCTCGACGAAAGATGCTCAGACGTCGCCGGAGGGACTTACCATTCTTTTTCATATCTGATCCTCAGAAAATACGCTGACAAGATAGGATTCAAAAGAGGCTTTACAGTTCTCGACAGGTCGGATTCCGAAGACCTTATAAATCTGATAAGAGCCGACATGGGACTCTCTTTGAAAGAGACGAGGTTTCCGAGAAAAGACACACTCGGAGACATATTCAGCAAAGCCGCCAACTGTCTTACAGATGCGACGTCAATACTTGAAAAGCAGTATCCTCAGTTTTTTCATCTCGCTGAGGACATTGAAGTTGTGAGAAAAAGATATGAAGAGACTAAAAAAGACGATAACCTAATGGATTACGACGATCTTCTCGTCTATCTCAAAGAGCTTTTGGAAAAAAACCCGGGAACAAGAGAAAGGCTGAGTTCTCTTTACAGATACATCATGGTCGACGAATATCAGGACACAAATAAAATTCAATCCTCAATAACATCTCTTCTGGCTTCCGGTCACGGAAACGTAATGGCTGTCGGTGACGATTCCCAGAGCATTTATTCTTTCAGAGGGGCAAATTTCAAAAACATCATGGATTTTCCGAGCCTTTTTCCGGGGTCTAAAATAGTGACTATAGAGAAGAACTACAGAAGCACAGCGCCCATTCTCAGCCTGACAAACGAAATAATTTCTTTTGCATCAGAGAAATATTCAAAAAAACTCAGAACAGACATCAAAGGGGGAAGAAAACCCCTTTTCGTCGAAACTCAGGACGAAAACGAACAATCCCGGTTCGTATGCTATAAAATACTCGAACTTCGTGAAGAAGGAGTTTCTCTCAACAATATGGCTGTCCTGTTCAGGGCGGGATGGCATTCAAACGACCTTGAGCTTGAGCTGAGGAAGTTCGGAGTTCCGTTCAGGAAATTTGGAGGTATAAAATTCACAGAGGCTTCCCACGTAAAAGACGTTTTGGCTTATCTCAAAGCTTTCAAGAATCCCAGAGATGCTGTAAGCTGGTTCAGGATTCTTAAGCTCATTGAAGGCATAGGTTCAAAGACCGCTCAGACCCTTCATGCGGAGATAGGGAGAAAGGGCGGCATAGAGAAGATTGAAAAAAGGCTGTATTCGTCTAAAAACTACCGCTCGGACATGGAAGAGCTGAAAAAAACCGCATCTTTTGTGAACGACGAGACGACAAGGGCTTCAGATGCCGTAAGAACCGTTCTCGATTTTTACAGAGAGATTTTCATGAGAGTTTACAGCGAAGATTATCCCAAAAGAGCCAACGATTTAGATTCTCTCGCCGTCGTAGCGGAAAGATATTCCTCCGTAGAAGAGTTTTTGACCGATCTGACCCTCGAGCCTATTGAGAAGAGCCAGGCAGGGACGACGAGAGAAAATGACGAAGACGAAATACTGACGCTCTCCACAGTCCATTCGGCGAAAGGGCTCGAATGGCATTCTGTCTTCATACTTCAGCTTGTGGACGGATATTTCCCTTCATCATACTGTTTCGAAGAGCCCGAAGAGATGGAAGAGGAGAGAAGACTTTTATACGTAGCGGCGACAAGGGCGAAGAGAAATCTTTATCTTGTAAAGCCGGGATACCTCAATCCAGCGAGGAATTATTTCGGGTTCAGCTATTACGGAACTTCGCAGGTTTCGAGATTTTTATCGGAGGGAAGAATTCTTCAGGATTTTGTCGAGAGGATAAGCGCCGATGTCTGAAGCCGATATTAAAGATGCCTGCCGAAAGATAATTTGCGGCCTTAAGAGCCTCGGCGCGGAGATTTCAAAAGAAAAACCTATAGCTAACGGAGTTCAGTTTTACGTCGAAAGTTTTTTGGGGAAGGGACATGTCAGGGTCTATTCTAATAAAAAAAAAGGAACTGGAATAGACCTTTCCCAGATAGACAGAGCGGAGCTCGCTGAGGCTGTCAGGCAAATAGAAAAAGGCATTGTTCCTGTTATTGAAAAAAAAAAAAAAGAGCTCCATTATCCGATTATAGGGAGCGATGAGTCCGGCAAGGGGGACCTTTTTGGGCCAATCGTCTGCGCTGCCGTTTTTGCAAACGAAGAGGATTTTTCAAAACTTTCCGAATTAAACGTCAGAGATTCGAAAAAAAACAGCGATACGGTCAATCTCGTATTATCCGATAAGATAAAAATATTTTTAGGGTCGAAGTTTGAAACGCTGGTAATGCTTCCCCTGGAGTATAACGAAACCTACCTGAAATTGGCAAGAAGCGGAAAAAACTTAAACGACTTGCTCTGTGAATGCCATGAAAAATGCATAAAAGAACTCGCCCGGAGGCACAAGCCCAAAACAGTGTTTATAGACAAATTTTCTTCATGTTCATTTAAGGGGGATATGTTTGAAAGGACAGTGCTGTCATACAGAGCTGAAGAGAATCCCGTGGTGGCGGCGGCATCAGTCCTTGCGAGGGCGGCTTTTCTGACGGAGATAAAAAAAATGTCTCAAAAATACAAAATGGAAATCCCGACGGGTTCAGCAGAAAAAGCTTTTTCCGCCGCGGTCAAACTAATCCGAAAGCAGGGCAAGGATGAATTACCAAAAGCGCTGAAGACCAATTTCGGGACTGCTGCAAAAGCGCTTTCCTCTATTTTCTCGACAGAAGAAGGGGAAAAAGAGTAAAATGAATTTGGGGAAAAAAAAGGAGATTTAATGCCTGTAACAGCGGTAGTTGGAGCCAATTGGGGAGACGAGGGGAAGGGTAAAATGACGGATTATTTTGCAAAAAAATCCGATATAGTAGTCAGATTTCAGGGCGGCAACAACGCCGGGCACACTATAATAAACGATTTCGGCAAATTCGCCCTTCATCTTCTGCCTTCCGGTGTGTTCTACGATCATGTGACGAATGTCCTGGGTCCCGGAGTGGCATTAAACATAAAAAGCTTCGCTCAGGAGCTTGAGATATTAATAAGCAATAAAGTTCCGGAGCCTAAAATTCTCGTGTCGGACAGGGCTCAGGTTGTAATGCCTTATCACCTCCTCTTTGACGCCTGCGAAGAAGAAAGGCTGAAAGAGAAAAAGTTCGGTTCGACAAAATCGGGAATCGCCCCTTTTTATTCAGACAAATATCTTAAAACCGGCATTGAGGTATCACAGCTTTATGACAGAAAAAATCTTTCTGATGCGGTAAAAAAAGCAGTGGAGATAAAAAATATTGTCCTCAAAAACCTCTACGGAAAAGAACCACTCGAAGCCGAGGAGATAATAGAAGAAATGGAAAAACAGGCAAAAACAATAAGACCTTTTCTCTGTGACACTACAATATATTTGAGAGACTCTCTTGAAAAAAACAAGAAAATACTTCTCGAAGGACAGCTCGGGACTTTGAGAGATCCCGACCACGGAATCTATCCTTATTCTACTTCGTCTTCACCTTTGGCGGGTTTTGCCGCAGTCGGTGCCGGAATTCCACCTTACAGGATTAAAGAGGTTATTGCCGTTGTAAAAGCCTATTCAACCTGCGTCGGAAGCGGGCCTTTTGTCACGGAGATATTCGGCGATGAAGCCGAAGAGCTTAGAAAAAGAGGAGGAGACGCCGGAGAATACGGAGCGACTACAGGCAGACCCCGCAGAATGGGCTGGTTCGACTGCGTCGCGACGAGATACGGATGCATGGTGCAGGGGGCGACTCAGGCTGTTCTGACAAATCTCGATGTCCTCGGCTATCTTGAAAAAATACCCTTATGCTCCGCATACGAGACGGAAAACGGCAGTAAAATAAAAAATTTTCCGACGACGACAGTTCTCCAAAATTGTCTGCCCGTCTATGAATATATGGAGGGCTGGAAAAAAGATGTCTCAAAAGCGGGGAAATTTACAGACCTTCCAGACGAAGCTAAAAAATACTTGGAAAGGATAGAAAAAGAAATCAAGGTCCCCGTTTCCTGGATTTCGGTGGGACCCAGGCGCGCCGAGCTCATTAAAAGAGACGGCGCGCGCATATTCAGCTGAAAATTTCAGAAATTTTCGTCAGAAAAGAGACAGATAAATTTTAGCTCTCTCTTCGGCGGGACCTTTCATGCCTGTGTAGAAGTTAGTGAAAGTTATGGTTCCCCCGTTTGTCCCGCCCTCTTTCCACCTGAAAGCTACGGGAGATTCGGAAAGCCATTGACCGCCTTGCAAAGGAACAGTCGCCCGAATGAGAACCGTTGTTCCTGTCTGGACCATGCTTATGGGCGGGAAAGGCATTGCGAATACGACCGCAATTGTCCCGCCTGTATAAGCGGACAGTTCCGAGTCTAATTCGACCGAAGTGGCGGTTCCAGCCACTCCGGTTGGAGCGTTCACTTCAAACTTTCCCGGGAACATATTCTGAAGCCAGAAATAAGCGTTCCCTGAGACGTAGAGGTAATTGCCCTGCTGTTCCGCCCAGGTCTTGAGATCGGAAGGATAATTGTTATAAACATAGCCGCTGTCTGAGAGCAAAAAGACGTATTTTCTCTGGTTGAGATGAGAGGCGTTGAGATCGTGAAGCCTCACAGAGTCATAGGTGATACCGGCGGTTTTGAGGACGCCCGTCAGCTCGTCCCAGAAATCTCCTCCGTAGACGACGAGAAAGTATCCGCTTGTCGGGACGCTTGAATTGAGCGTTCTCGAAGCCGTGTCGTTTTTTACTACTGTTACCGTCGCAGAAGCTGTGAAGACGCCCTTTGTGGCAGTCAGGACCTGATCTCCAGCCGAGACATTCTGAAGGAAGAAATATCCGTCGGAGCCGGTAGTCGTGGTTATATTTCCGGCTGTCACCGTGGCGCCGGGAACAGGCATTCCTCCCGAGGGAAGCCGGAAATAACCGTCTATACAGCCGGCGTTGGTCGGCTGTGTCGGAGAGGAATCTTTTGTGCAGGAAGAGAATGCGAAAAAAGCCAAAACAGTGATTGCCAGAATAGAAATATTTTTCATGTGTCCTCCTTTTTTTAAGTTAAAAGGATTTTAACACGGTCATGCTGTAAATTGAACATCTCATTATTTGACAGCTGAAAAAAGTTCGCTGACAGAGACGTTGTAGTGCAGTCTGTTGACAGTCGATGCTATTCTCTTAGAAAGGCTGTGGAACTTGACAAAATCGAGCCCTAAAATTTCAGGTATCTGGGGTATTGTGTCGGTGACGTGCATTTCCCTGAGCCCGTATTTTTCGTGGGCTTCGATCAGCCCGGGGAGGTGTTTTTTTTTCATCTTAAGATGCGAAATGGCGACGTATATAGATTCTATGCCGTGATTTGTATAAAGATTCCTCGTCACATTTAAAAATGAACTGCCGGTCACGGTCTCGTCGTCGGTAATGAGGGCTGTTTTTTTGTTTTCGAGTTCGCCGATTACGCCGAGCATGTCGGATTTATCTTTACTGTGTCGAAACTTGTTGACGATAGCGTGAGATATGCCCATGGCGTCGGCAAAATGTATGGTGAATTTGGCTCCACCGGAGTCTGTAGAAACCGCTACCGCATCCTTTCGGTCTCTGAAAGAGGAAAATATCTCGAGGAAAAGATCTAGTCCGCTGAGGGCGACGAGTGTCATGTCGGGTTCATAGAGCCCGAAAAGAGAAAGAGCGTGAGGATGATATGTCAGGTGAATGTTTGCTCCTGCGACTCTGAGCTGGTCGGCGAACAGCTTGGCGAGAGTGGCTTCCCTCTTCATGAAAGTCGGTTTGTCCTGCCTTGAATAAGGAGAATAGGGGGTGACTACCGTGATTGTCTGAGCCCTGTGAGCTTTAAGCGTCCTTACGGCCTGCAGTAACTGCTGGAGATTTTCATTTACAGTGTTGCCTGAGGTGTTTTCGTGTATGCACTGGAATACAAAAGCGTTGGAACCTGCGACGTGGCTTGAAAGACGCGGGCAGGTCTCAGAATCTTCGAAAATCATCGTCAAAAGTTTTTCAGCTGTTCCGATTAAAGGGATCTCTTTCAAGTCGCTCCCATTTATACGCAACATTTCCTCGTAGTGTTTTTTTACGGATAAGGCGAGAGGGATTCCTGAATTACAGGCGACAAATAAAAGCCAGCCGTTCGGCCCGAGCAGGAGCCGGCTCTTTGTCTTTTCGAATCTTTCAGGAGCTATGAAGTTCTGGCTGAACTTGTCCATGTTAATCATTTATACCTCCGGATTAAATTCATGTCTGAGTGAGTTTTGTGTATGATCTGTAAAAATTCCTTCTGTATCCGTGAGAAGAAACTATTTTTCTGTAGGGAATAAAAAGATAGGCGTTTGCAGCAGCTCTTCCGAGGACGACTGCCGCGGCGGCGGCATAAATCCCTACTATGTCGAAAAATTTTATCGCAACCAGCATAACAAGTGCTATGACTATAACTTCCATAGCTGTGGCGACTGTAATCGGATAAGTAAGCCTTGAATTGACAAGAACAGACCTCTGCCATGCGAGGAGAGAAGTCAAAGCCGGCATGAAAGAGAGTATGGCAAAGGGTATAGCCGTGAGAAAGAGCAGTTCTCCTGATAGGAACGACACGTGCTTAAACCATAGAAACGACAGAGGAGTTATTGACAACACAGCCGGGATGACGCTGGTTATCAGTCCGAGTTTGAAGACAAAGTTTCTCAACGGTATGAAATTTTCGTATTTCGCCCCAAGAAGAGCGAGTCCTGCTTCCTGAAACGAAAAGCCGAAGCTTCTGAATATAAAAACCAAAGCATTTATGACGGGAAGGACAGCTAGTGATTCTATGGACATCCTCGATTTAGCCAGGAAAAAGGTCAGCAGAGGGTTTATTCCGAGAATGAGATACGACGTCAGAGCGAGAGGGTAGTAAAAAGAGATTATCTCACGCAAGAGGAGAGTTTTTCCGTCCGGCGGGTCTGAAGTGACTTTTTTTACGGCTCTAATACTCATAAACCTTGTCGCAGCGGCTTCGAGCACCACTCCGGCTGAAAGGGAAGCGGCTCCGACAGAAGCTCCGGGGATGTCGGTAAAGAGAAAGAGAAAAATTCCAGTGACGGACATGACAAAAAGCCTGACGAAAGTTCCTGCGGCGACTTTTTTTGTCTTACCCTGTCTAATGAGGATTCCCTGATAAAATCGTCTGTATCCTATGGCTCCTGCCCACGGAACCATCAAAATGGAAGAGGAATGGGCGAGAGATGAGATTTGGGAGTTCAGCTTGAGAATGTCTCTCGCGATAAACTTGAATATGAACGGAACATTGATAAAGACGTGAAGAATTGTGACAGCGGCAATAATTGTAAATAGGAAATTTCTAAGAGATATGTATTTTTTTCTGTCGTTGACGAGCGCCACCGAAGCAGACAATATCATAACGACAGGCGCTTCGACGAGCAGTGCTATGGAGAAGGCAACTCCGTAGGCGGCGAGATTGTATTTCGCGTCGGGAATTCTCCCGATTATAGCCGTAATAAAAGGGGCTTCTGCCGCCATCATGAGCCATGTAAAAGAAAGGGGCAGCCAGAATGCAAAAATCTGTCTCGTGGACAACCCTGTTTTGTTTTCCGAGCTCGGCATGCTTTAGATTAAAAAGGCATAGCTTTTTGTTGTCAAATTTATTTTTATGGTTATATTTCAAAAAAAAAGGAGGTTTTAGTGTCAGTTAAAATTTATACTACGCCTACATGTTCTTACTGCAATTCCGTGAAAACATATCTGCGACAGAAAGGCATTTCATTCAGCGAAGTCGACGTGTCAAAAAACCAGACGGCGGCAGATGAAATGGTGAGGAAGAGCAATCAATACGGAGTCCCGGTTATAGATGCCAACGGAAAGATAATTGTCGGCTTCAACAAACCGGCTCTCGACAGAGCTTTGAATATAACCTGAACTGCAGAGGTTTTTGAACCCGTCAGATTTTGTCAAATATCCCGTTCATGCTTCCGTCGGAAGGGCAGG
>JAFGIG010000040.1 GCA_016929715.1 Caldifarciminota bacterium | reverse complement strand
TCACTCTTCAGACAGTATTTTAACAGTCTCTTTGGCTATCATCATTTCTTCGTTCGTGGGAATTGACAAGATTTTTACGGGGCTTTCGTCTTTTGAAACGACCGCCAGTTTCCCTCTGATTTTATTTTTTTCGATGTCAAGATGCGCTCCTATCGCTTCAAGCCCGCGGCAAATTCTTTCCCTGATTTCCCATCCGTTCTCGCCTATTCCGGCAGTGAAAACTATGGCGTCGACTTTCCCGAGCGTTACAGCGTAAGCGCCTATGTATTTCCTCACTCTGTCGGCGAAAATATCGAGGGCTATTTTCGCCCTTTCGTTGTTTTTTTCTTCTTCCTTTTCTATGTCCCTCATGTCGCTCGACACACCGGATAAACCCAGCAGGCCGCTTTGTTTGTATAAGATGTTTTTTATTTCAGAAGGTGTAAGTTTCAGCTCTTCAACCATTGAAACAATTATAGCAGGGTCTATATCCCCCGCCCTGGTTCCCATGACCAGTCCGCACATAGTTCCGTAACCGAGGCTTGTGTCGACGCTTTTGCCGTCTTTCACGGCTGCTATACTGCATCCGTTGCCGAGATGGCATGTTATCGCGCAAATTTTGTCGTAAGGGATATCAAGTGTTTCAGCGGCTTTGAGCGAGACATATTGATGGCTTGTTCCGTGAAATCCGTATTTTCTAATTCCCCTTTTCTCGTAAAATTCGTAGGGAAGCGCATAGACATAGGCGACCTTCGGCATTGTCTGATGAAAAGCCGTGTCAAATACAGCTATATTGGGTATGTCAGGCAAAAGGTGTCTTGCGGCTTTTATGCCGAGTATATTCGCCGGGTTGTGCAGAGGCGCCAGATAAGTTGAGCTTTCAAGGGCTTCCATGACTTTGTCGTCAATTTTAACAGAGTGAGTGAATTTCTCTCCTCCATGGACGACTCTGTGTCCTATGGCGTCAATTTCCCTGTAACTTCTTATCACGCCGTGCTTTTCGTGAAGAAGCAGCTTTAACATCATGTCAAGACCCGCCTGATGGTCCTTCACGGGAGCCTCCTCTTTGTGAGATAGCTCTCCATGTTTTTTATGAGAGATTATTCCGACTGGGAGAGAAACCCTTTCTATAAGTCCCGACGCGAGACAGTTTTCATCTTCCGTTTCTATTAGTTGATATTTAATTGATGAACTGCCGCTGTTTATCACAAGGACTTTCATTATTCCTCCCGCTTTTATTCTTATCTAAATTATCGGCAAAAAAATACGATTTTATATTTTAATGAATTATTCCGGCAAATCAAAGCTAATTTTTTTCACCTTCCCTTAAAAAGACGAGAGCCTCAATATGAGGCGTCAGAGGGAACATATCAAATAAAAAGACTTTTTCCGCGCTGTAGCCAGCCGAAGACAGGATTTTCAGATCCCTGAGAAAAGTCGGAAAACTGCAGCTCAGGTAGATTATATCTCTGCATTTTTTTTCGGTTATTCTCTTCAAAAGTCCCGAGTTTATGCCTGAACGTGGAGGATCTATGATCACTGTAGAATTTTTTTTTAAAATTTCAGGGCCAATATTTCTGTCCGGGAGATTGAAATACCTGGCTTTTTGTATGTCCAGTTCCCGGGCGTTTACAACAGCGTCCATAACCGAATATTGATCTGCATCTATTCCGATTATTTTTTTTGCGAAATCTTCGAGCTGAAGCGAGAAAAATCCTGAGCCGCAGTATAAATCTATCAGCCAGTCGTTTTCTCTTATTCTCTTTTTTATTAAATCAAGTATTTTTGCAGTTATTTCTTTGTTGGCTTGCGTGAAACTTCCGCAAGTGACAAGAAGGTTCTTGTCGAAAGTAAGCTGCATTCTCCTTTTGCCTTCCAGAACCTCGAAAATTTGATTTCCATCTGCTTCGGATCTCCTGAGAACAGACGATGTGAAACCGGATGAAATACCGTCTTTGGGGAGTTTTTCTTTTTCAAAGTTTTCAGCGAAAAACGCTGCTCCTTCGCCGTCTTCGAATGTGCCCACGGATATTTTTTTGACCCTGCAGAAACAAGAGAATAATTTTTCTGAAACGTCCAAAGCGCTATCGATTTTGGAGTTAACTGATTCTTCGGCGAGAAGACAGCTTTCTATGGGATGAAACACGTCTGTTTTTTTGCCGAAGAAACCCGCTTTGAATATTTCTCCCTCTTTCCTCATGGCCAATGTCAGTCTTGAGCGATAACCGTATCTTCTATCCCCTATAATCATTCCGCCGTCCAAAAGAAAAGAAAAACCTGCCCTTGTGGCTGACTCTTCGGCGGTTTTTATTTTTATTTCAGTTTCTTTTTCTCTGTTCAGATGCTGGTAGGAACATCCCCCGCAGATATAGAAATAGGGACATTTGACCAATTCCGGAGAAGTCAGTCTCTTTCTGTAAGAAAGGATTTCAGCCCTGTCAAAATCACCGAAACTCTGAACAATTTTTACGTCAACCGTCTCTCCAGCCACCGCAAAAGGGATGAAAACAACTTTTCCGTCTATCCTGCTCAAACCTTCTCCTGATCCGGTGTTTTTTTCTACTGTAACCGTATGAATCTTCATTTTTCGAATATTTCGGCTGTTTTTACGGACCAGGAAGAAAAATTGCCGTCGGATATTTTTTCTCTCAAGGTCTTCATAAAACGCATGTAAAAACTTATGTTGTGGATAGTCCCGAGTTGTCCAGCAAGAGAATCTCCGGTTTTGAAAAGATGTCTTAAATATGCCCTTGAATGATTTTTACAAGTAAAACAGTCGCATTCAGCCTCAATGGGCTCAAAATCATCCCTGAACTTCGCGTTCCGTATGTTAATTTTTCCTTCTTTCATCGTGTAAAAAGTTCCCGTCCTCGCGTGCCTCGTCGGAGCAACGCAGTCAAAAATGTCAACTCCCCTCGAAACCGAATAAAGTATGTCCTCCGGAAAACCGACTCCCATGAGATAACGCATTTTTTCTCTTGGAAGACGTCGGGAAGTAAAGTCCGTAACTTTTTTCACCTCTTCTTTAGGCTCGCCGACAGCCACTCCGCCTATTGCGTATCCGTCAAAGTCCAATTCCATCATTTTTTCAAGGGATTCCGCTCTAAGATCCAGAGCAGACCCGCCCTGAATAATCCCGAATACCTGCTGTTTTTCATAGGGGTTCTCATCTATATATTTTTTCGCCTGCTCCGCCCATCTGCAGGACCTCTTCATCTGATCGGCAAGTCTTTTGTAGTCCGTTGGAAATTCCGGACATATATCGAGAACCATCGCTGCGTCAGAACCGATGATTCTCTGGGATTCTATTGCGGAAACCGGAGTTAAAAAAAGCGAAGATCCGTCAATGTGGCTTTTGAAAAAGACTCCTTCTTCAGTAACTTTCCTCAGTGAAGAAAGGCTCATGACCTGAAATCCACCCGAATCGGTGAAGACAACTCCCTTGAAATTCATAAAAGCGTGAATTTTTCCGGCTTTTTCGAGGATTTCTCTTCCCGGCCTGAGGATAAGATGATACGCATTGGAAATTATAGCTTGCACACCTGATGCCGTCAGTTGTGAAGAATTCAGGGCTCTGACGTTGGCATAGGTCGCGACCGGCATAAAATTCGGCGTCTCCACGACGCCGCTTGGAGTCTTAAAAATCCCTCTTCTGGCGAAAGAGCCGGCGTCCTCTGCAGTCAGCGTGAAACTAAAAGACGCCGAGGCTCTTTCATCTTTCTTCATCAGACCGTCAGGCTCTTGATTTTCCTAACGGGGTCGGGAATCTTTTTTCCCAATCGACAACCAAAGAAGAGACTACGAATATAGAAGAATAAGTCCCAATGATGACTCCCATCATGAGAACGAATGCGAAATCCTTTATGATGCTGGAGCCGAAAATGAAAAGCACGAGAAGGACAAGAAAAGTTGTCGTTGTCGTTATCACGGTTCTGCTAAGTGTTGCGTTTACACTTTGATTGACAATCTCGCTGAAATCTTTACCCTTGTTCATTTTGTTTATTTCCCTGATCCTGTCAGAGACAATAATCGAGTCGTTTATTGAATATCCGATGAGCGTTAAAAGCGCCGCAATCGTGGACATATTGAACTCAAAACCCGCGAGGGCGTATATTCCGGCAGTAATGATAACATCATGTATGAGGGCTATGACAGATGCTACTCCGAAACGATAGGTGAACCTTATGCTGACGTATCCAAGTATTACGGCTACTCCGAGAAGGACTACCCAAAGAGTTCTCACTTTTAAATTTTTACTCAGCCTCGCCCCGACGTGCTCGGAGCCTGTTACTTCCACGGTCACTCCAGGATAATTTTCCTCTATTGCTTCTTCAATCAAGACATCTATGCCCGGAGACTGTTCCTGTATTTCGACTTTAGGGTAAGCCTGTTCTTCGAGATTTATCCAGCTCGAAGAATCCACAAAAACCCTTACAGATAGAGAAGGACCCGCGAGATCTGTGAAAACTATCGCGGTCTCAACGCCCCTCCCTTTCAATCTGTCGAGGGTTTTTTCAGAAGGTTCGAGCGGAGATGAAAGCTGTATATAGCTGTCGAATCCAACCTGTCTTGTCAAACCGGTGTATTCTGTCGAAAAATCTCCCGCAATCAGAAAAAGAGTATCTTCATCAAGCAAGGAATATCCTTTTAATTCAAGAAGATATTCATCGGTAAGCTCCTTGATGTCCGCTGAAGGATCTTCCTTGATAAAAACGGCCATAGTGACATCGGATCTGCCGTATTCTTCTACAAATTTGATTAGAGCGCTGTCCACAGGTGAAACTTCCGTTTCTACTGCGGGTGTTTCTTCGACAAGAGGCAACCTGATTATAATTCCCTTACCGTCATCGCTTTTCGTCTCCTGAATTATGCTTCTTCCTATGCCCATCCCGGACACTACGCTTCTTACCTGAGCTGTGTTCAATTCACCAGCTGTTATATTCAACCTGACTATCGTTCCGCCCGTGAAATCAATACCCTGCCTTGAGTTCCACAGTAAAACAAGTGACACCGCGCCGGATAGAAACAAAATTGCTGAAAAGATGTATGCAATTTTTCTGCGTTTTATGAAATTTATGTTTGTGTTTTTGAAAATCTGTATCATCGCCTACATCCTCCTATATGCTCAGCTTCTGTGAGTTCGCTTTTGTCAGCAAATTGTCGAAAACAAAACGGCTGATAAAAACGGCAGTGAAGACGTTAGCGATTAGCCCCACGCTGAGAGTCACGGCAAATCCTCTAATAGGTCCTTTTCCGAACCACCAGAGGATTAGAGCTGAAAGCAGTGTCGTCACGTTAGCGTCAAGAATTGTTATGAAAGCTTTTGAAAAACCCGTATCGACAGCCTTTTTAACGGACTTGTTCTGAACCAACTCCTCCCTTATTCTCTCAAAAATCAATACATTCGCATCGACCGCCGTCCCGATTACGAGAACGAGACCCGCTATACCGGGAAGAGTAAGAGTGAGGTTGAACGCTGAGAGAATAGCGAGCAAAAACAGCATGTTCAGAATCAAAGCAAAATTAGCGACAAGACCGCTGAGCCTGTAATAAACCAGCATAATAAGCATTATCACAGCGGCGGCTATCAAAAGGCTTCTGATGCCTGTTTTAATAGAATCCGCTCCAAGGCTGGGACCGATAACGAAGCTTTCCTCGATATCCGCCCTTGCCGGCATTCTTCCAGCCTGCAACACAGAAGCCAGAGCTTTTGCGTCATCTAATGTTCCGCGCCCCAATGTTATAGTCGATTTGCCTGTTGTAGAGGCGCTGTTTACGACGGGAGCTGAAAAAATCTCGCCGTCGAGGACTATAGCTATTCTGTTTCCTATATTATCGGAAGTCACCCGTGCCCAGTCAGCCCTCGCCATTCCGCCTATTTCAAGGTCCACCCTCGGTTCAGTCTGACTGTTGCTTGTTCCGAGAGCGGCTCTCGCCGAGACTATGGAAGCTCCGAGTATTTCAGGCACTGAACTGACAAGAAGCAGTTCCCTGTAGTCCGGTATTCCATGGTCTTTGCCTTCTTCGACAACGCTCCAGAGGAGTATCTTGCCGGAAGCGGAGTCGGCTATACCATTCTCTCTCGCTGAGATCACCATTGAATCGAGCATCTTCCAGTCGTCGGCTCGGCAAATAACGCTGTAACCGCCGGGAAATGTCTTGAGAAGAGCCGAAAACTTTCCTTCATTTTCCCTGTCTATCCGGTCGATGATGATTCTTAGTTCCTCTGTTCTTTTTACGACACGAAAGTCAAGAGTTGCTGTTGTTCCGATTAACTTTTTTGCTATAGTCGGATCCATCTCCCCGGGCAGTTCAATAACTATATTGTTTTTTCCCTGGACTTCTATTATGGGTTCGCTCACTCCGTATTTATCTACGCGGCTCCTCAGTATTTCGACGACCTGATTAACCATATCTGGGCCTCCTTCTCCTGTCGTATCAACAGCGAGAAGAAAATGAGACCCTCCCTCGAGATCCAGCCCGAGTTTAACTGATCTCATCCTCAGCGAGGCGTTTTGGGGCAGATATCTCTCTTCTCTTGGCAGACTGTAATACCTGTAAGAGAAAGACAACTGAAAAAGAGATATTCCTATAGCCGCCGTAATGATAATTAGTTTCCACAACTGATTTTTCTTCATAATAAGGGGTCCTCCCTCCTTCGGCATTTATTTGGATTTAGATCTAATAATAAAGTCGACATTTTACCATACAGCTTACAAGTGTCAAGAATAAACCTCAAGGCATAAAAGCGCGCCGAATCCTCATCAAAGGTGATTTTTTGTTGACTTTAAGCCGCCCTGAGTGTATATGTTTTCTTACTGTTTTGCAAGAATTTTTGTTTTTTTTAACGGGGAACAATTCTTGAAGTTATGAAAAAAGGCGATTTGATAACTGGAGCGGTGATTTTTTTCGCCGGTATTGCTCTCAAGCTGGTCTCTATTTTCACAGGATCCAGGTTCGTAATCCGGGGAACAAATCTGGAGGCTTTCTGGATTTTGCTGGCGATTGGTGTTTTAATTTTCGCGGCTTTCCCTTTTTTCAGAAAAAAGTCAAAGGATTGAAAGTAACCCTCACATAGAGAAATCTTTTTTTATGAAAATATTCGATTACTTTGTCCATTTTTTAGATGTTTTTTCAAAAATACTCTTTCCTTTCAATGTTTCCCCTTTCATTTTGTATCCTTTTTTTGTCTTAATCTCATTTATGATAATTCTCTGTTTTTTCCGTAACAAAAAACTCGCCTATCTTAAGTTGTTGATGTTCATTTACCTGCTTGTTATTTCTATTAAACTGCTTTTGTCAGGATCTTCTCATTCAAGTAAATCAATCATCGCATCCGAGCTTTCCGAATATAAATCCTATGCGTCCCGTATATGTCTTTCATGCATAGGAATTGAATGATGAGAATTCTGCTGAAAATACGCTTTTTTTTCGGAGGGCTTTCATTTTTCGTGTTCAACAGCTACTTAAAAGGATTCAGTCAGGGAATTTACACGGGCTCCGCCAAGCGCTTCTGCGCTCCTTTCATAAACTGCCACAGCTGTCCTTCGGCAACATTTTCCTGCCCGGTCGGAGTATCACAGCACATATTCACATACAGGCACCTCGCCGGAGCGACTGTTATTCCCCAATTCGTTTTCGGTTTTCTTATCTCGATTTCACTTTTATTAGGTAAACTTGTCTGCGGCTGGCTTTGCCCATTCGGACTTGTCCAGGCGCTTCTAAACCGGATTAGAACTCTCAAGATAAAAATTCCACACCCTGTCACCAATGTTAAATATTTCATTTTCTTTTTAATGATAATTTTCCTGCCCTCCGTCACAGGAGAACCGTGGTTTTGTAAGCTTTGCCCGGTAGGTTCTCTCGAAGCGGGAATACCGCTTATTGCTTTCGGAACCGCCTCTGGAGCGCTGAGGGATCTAGCCCAATCCATGTTTTCCCTCAAACTTTCGATACTGCTCGCCTTTCTTGTTTTTTCAATTTACTCGAAAAGGCCATTTTGCAGAATGGTGTGTCCGGTCGGTGCTGTGTTTTCTTTTTTCGGCAGATTCAGTTTAATAAGAGTCAGGATTAATAAGGAATTTTGCACGTCTTGCAGACTCTGCGAAAAAGTATGCCCCATTGAACTGCCGATAGAAAAAGCGGTTTCTTCCGGAAATTGCTTTCTATGCGGAGAATGCGTGAAAGCATGCAACAGAAAAGCTCTGCGTTTTGGTTTCAATGAAAATTATAACATCGTCTTCAATAAGTTATTTTCAGCTTTCGGCTGCAAGAAAAAAAATATTGAAAAAAGCCCATAAATTTATTTTTCTGGTTCTGATACTGCAACTTGTTCTGTTCGCTGCAGGACACATTGCGGTTTTGGACGCTCAGGAATCCGTCTTCAGTTCCCCTATAGAAAATATGATGAGAGATTATCTCCTGAGAAACTTTTCAAAACTTAAATTCAGGCAGACTATTTTTCCCGACAAGGGCATTCTCATAGAAGAAGCATATTTCGACTCTCTAGTCCTGTGGACACAAGATATCACGTCAGTAGAAGACTATAAATCTTACGCATACACTACTACTTTGAAGGATAAACTCGCAAGCTACACTGTTTCTTATCTTCAACAGCAGCAGACCATTTCAAATCAGGGGCTGATTCCCGATATTGAACTGCCTATCAGAATGCCCCGGGCTATAGCCGGCTTCATTGGCCAGGGCGGAAATCTGAAAATCAGCGGGTCACAGCGAATTCAGTTCGGAGGCAGCCAGTCGACTGATCTGAATGCGATTCAGACAGAATACAGCCAGAACGACTTTCTCCCCGAGCTCGAGATGAAACAACAGCTCAATGTAAATCTTCAAGGGACAATAGGAGAGAAAATAAATGTCTTCGTCGATCACAACAGCGAAGCCCAGGCAGACCTGAAAAACAAAATAAGGCTTCAATACAGGGGTGAACAGGACGAAATTATCCATCTGATAGAAATGGGACACACTCAGCTCTCTCTTCCGGGAACAGAACTTATTGGAATGCCTCCCATACAGATGGGCCTTTTCGGAATAAAATCAGAAATGCAGATAGCAGGGGTCAACATCACTGCTATTGCTTCAAAAGAAGAAGGCAAATCTGAACGCAGAACTTTCGTGGGCAGAGCGACAGTCGACACTTTAGTCCTCTGGGACACGGATTACATAAGACGGCAGTATTTCAGATTAGGTTTACCGGGCGATTCTCTCGGAGACATCAATCCATACGATACTATAACAAAAATGATTGTATGGGTAGACGACAACAACGGGACAAACAACGCCCTCACCGGAGCGATTAAGGGAAGACTTCGTTTCTATACTGCGTCCCCTTACCCTGACACCGTTCTGCCCCTCGGATATTTCGATCCTCAGGAAGCGGGAACAAACAACTTTTTTATATTCAACTACCAGAGTAAAGTCCTCGAACTCAGAGTCCCTCTCAATGAAAATTACGCCCTCGGAGTTTGCTACGTAATAAACAGAAGAAACGCTCCTGGCGGGCAGGTTATACGCGTGGACACAGTCGGAACTGTTCAGGACGTCTATGACACTTCCCAGACGATAGATATAAAAGTCCTCAAGCCCTTAGTAGAAAGGACATATTACCCGACATGGGATCTTCAGATAAGAAACAGGTATTCGCTCAGATCGACGGCAGTTGTCCCGGGCAGTTTTGAACTTAAAATTTACAAACACAACACGGGTTCCGGAACGGATGAAGAAACACAGGGAGGAACCGCGTATTTGAGACTGTTGGGGCTCGACGATGACGACAATGGATACATAGACGACGGATACGTAGATTACGACAGGGGATTTATATCATTTCCCGATACATTGCAATTTCCTTTCGCCAGCCCTGTCCTTATCGATCCGGACTCCATAATCTACGACACAACTTCGACAAATGTCGGCAGAAAATATAAACTCATCCTCTCATACAAAGGCATCAGGTCTGTTTTCTCTCTCGGCGCGATGAACATCCTCGAAGGATCCGAAGTTGTGACAATAAACGGAGAAAGGCTAATCCGCAACGTCGACTACACTATTGACTACGACATCGGCATAATCACGTTCATAACTGACAAAGTCAACGACGTAAATGCAGTAGTCAATATAGATTTTCAATACGCGCCTTTTATAAGCTTGGCGGACAAATCCCTTCTCGGAGTGAGATTCAATTACAATGTATCGCCGGCGATCAACATAGGCGCCACTGCAATGTATCGCAGTATCAGCACAAAAGAAGAGCACCCTCAGCTCGGAAATGAACCGAGAAATATTACAATGGCGACTTTGGACGCTAACATGACTTTCAGACCTTCTGTAATGACTAAAGCCGTAGATATTCTGCCTTTGATCAGCACAACCGCTCCATCTCTTCTGACAATCAGGGGAGCCGTAGCTGTCTCTATGCCTAATCCGAACACAAAAGGATTTGTATATCTCGACGATATGGACGGAAATAAAATGTCTCTGAACCTCGGCGTCAGCAGAGCGAACTGGCACTTCGGAAGCACGCCCGACGATATTATCGGCAGTTCTCCAGTCTATAAAGACACATCTGACCTCGGCCGGATTTACTGGTATAGTCCCAACGATTGGTTCACAAAAGGGCACCTTTTCCCGAACCTTCCGGAGCAGGAGAGAAACGACAATATTCAGGTTCTCAGTCTCGTCATCGAACCGAGAAACGGATCGCCTTCATCCTATGTCTCTGTCCAGCAGTGCATTTCAAAAACAGGAGCCGATCTTACTCAATTCAGGTATCTTGAAGTCTGGGTTTACGGTGAAAGAGGAAACGTAAACATTGACCTGGGGTACAATATTACAGAAGATGTGGCGAGAAGAACGGGCGTCAACGACTCTATTGCGGGCTGGAACGGTTTGCTGAACACTGAAGACAAAAACCGCAACGGTATTCTCGATATTGGCGAAGACTTAGGCCTCGACGGAGTGGCGGGAAAAGATGCAGACCACATTCCCGGCGACGAATGGAACGACGACTATCCTGATGACGTAAATCCGTCCACATACAGGCAGCTCAAGGGCACTGAAAACAACAAAATTCTCGACACGGAAGACCTCAACGGGGACGGAATCCTTAACTTGTCCAGAGATTTCGTCGAGTATTCATTTTCGGTTGACGACACTTTGTTTCTCGACATAGACCGAGGCAACGGCTGGAGGTTATTCAAGATACCCCTTCACGACAGCGGTATAGGAACCTATGTAGGAACTCCTGACTGGGAAAGAATAAGATACGCGAGAATATGGATAGACGGATTCACCGGGACGGATTCAGTCGTCTTCGGAGGAATTTCCGTTTCAGGAAACAGATGGAAGAGAAACGACGTCTATTCAGCTGATTCGACGGCGATTCCAATCTCTGGGGAATTTTTCGAAGTGACGACAAGAAATAACTACGACGACCCGGGTTATTATCCTCCTTTTGACCCTGGAAGAGATAATTACGGAAACACTAAAAGAGAGCAATCCCTTGCTTTTGTCCTGAGAAACATCGGCTACAGAAGAGCCGCAAGCTGTTATTACTCAACTGTCATGGCGGACAACTACAATAATTACAGAAAGATGCTGCTTTACGTCCACGGAGACGGGCAGGACGGATATTTTTCAATCAAATTCGGCGGAGACACTCTTTCATACTATGAATATAGAACGCCAATACCAAACGGATGGCAGGAATTGTCCATTGAGTTTGATAAATTCATTGACCTTAAAAAGACAGTCGAAGGAGACACAACCGGAACCTGGAATTCGGGAAATTATTACATAACCACTTATGGAGCGAGCAAACCTTCTCTCACTAAAATCAACAGGACGACATTGAGCGTTGTCAACGAAAATCAAGCCATGGGTCTTGACGGCGAAATATGGATGAACGATCTGCGTCTTGTCTCGCCATACAGAGAAAGAGGTTTGGCGACAAACATAAATGTGGGTATGACCTTTGGAGATGTCCTGTCAGTCAATCTCGCGGGTTACAAGGTCGACGCCGACTACCAGAGGATAACTGAAGAGAGAGGAAGCGGCTCTACTGCCTTAAATTACTCCGGAAACGCGACTTTTCAAGGAGGCAAAATTTTTCCTTCGAGATGGTTGCTGTCTTTTCCTCTTACTGCCTCTTATTCCAAAACCAACAGTTATCCGAAATTCTACCCGGGATCAGATATAAGGCTCAACCCCGAAGAATCAAGAGAACAATCATCGTCATCCGAGACAAGGCACTTTTCATTCTCGCTCTCTAAATCCGGAAAATCCTTAAACACTCTTGTTTCCTTGATGATAGACCATTCGAGATTTAATTATTCCTGGTCTAACAATAACAACATAACTTACAACAGAGCGGATTCAAATTGGGTAAAAACAGCCACCTACACATGGTCTCATAATCCAACTGTTAAACCCTTGAGATTGGCAGGACAGGAAATAGGGACATTCTTGAATATTATTAGCTTCACATCTACATATTCTTACACAAAAGTCACTTCCCACCTCATACCCGACACTTCCGGTCAGCTTCTCGCGAGCCTTCTGCAGAGAAATCTCAATTCCACTCTTACATTGGGCTACAATTTATTAAAACCGATGAGTTTCACATATTCTCTCACTCAGAATCGCGACCTTGAGATATCCGACTACATGCTCGGAAGACAGATAATCAAATCTCAGAGAGTGACGGCAAGATATAGCCCTCTTCCCTTATCTTTCATCAGGCCGACAGTGACTTTTGAAACAAACTACACTGAAGACACGCGTCCGGAATTGAGAATGCCTTACGACACCACAGATATTTATAATGTATCCAACATAAACACACTTTCTTTCAACACAACCGTGAGTTTCGTTCAGCCCTTCGAATTTATAGGAAAAATAAGAGATGAAAGCAGGGACTCTTTGTCATCACCGGGCTCACCGCAATGGCTATTAATGAATTTCGGCAAATTCGGCAGGAACCTTTCCCCTTTGAACCTTACCGTTTCACGGACCAGGACAACCCGGCTCTACAGGCTTACCTCCCTTCCTGACTGGAGATATCAACTCGGTCTCTTGGAAAATGTGGACCCCGAAGAGACAGGGAAATACGTCTCTCCCAACGATTATTTCGGATGGTTATACAGTTTTTCGGGTAATTCCGGATTGAATTTCACGAACCTGACTGCCGGAGTTCACTTTAACTGGTCCCGGAATTTCGGCGGAAATGTCGGCAACATGACATACACGGAGACAACAGTTTGGCCCCGACTGACGGTGAGTCTTCTGAATATCCAGAAAATAATGAAACTAAACGCTATAGAAAATTCAACAATTTCAACAGGATTTACTACGACAAGATCAAAATCCGGACCCGAAAATCAGGAACCTACTCGAACAACTTTAGCACTCGACATGTCTCCTCTTGTTTCTTTACAGATCAGATGGAAGAAAGGTTTTCTGACCAATTTTACGACTACGAGATCCCAGACCGACATAGACAACCTCGGCGTAATAAAGACATATCTCAGACAGCTGAACAATTCGTATTCCGCGACAGTCAGCTACAGTTTTTCGGCTCCCGGCGGGTTGCCTTTTTTCGGGAGGACATTGCGCT
>JAFGIG010000039.1 GCA_016929715.1 Caldifarciminota bacterium | reverse complement strand
CTGTTGAGCTCCCGGGCCAAGCTTCTAACCGCGAGGGTTATTTCTTCCTCCCCAAGTATTATTTCCTTTATTTCCATTGAGTCCCCTGCTTTTTTTCTATATATAACACACCATCGCGCCTGAAAGCTTTTAACCCGCCGCAATTCAACTTGTTACCTGAAGAGCGGTTTGTCAAAGACAAAAGCCTCTCAGTCTGACAGCCGTCCAGCGACAAATACCCCGACCTCAAAGACGCTATTCTAAGAATTCTCCTTTTTGAGTGTTCCGGTATTAAGTCAAAAGCTTTGAGGTCAATAGTATAACCTTCAGGGCTCGGCCAGGCAACTTCATTTAATATCTTCTCGTCCGATTCCTGAAGAGATTCCGAATCGAGTTGAAGAGAATCGAACAGTCTCAGGAAGAAAAGTCTGTAATCTCTTCCTGAAATTTCTCCAAAAACAGGCATCAGGACTTCTCTTATCTTGTTTCTCTTATAATGGAGCCATTTGTTTGAAGCATCTTGGAGATATTTTATTGAATTTTCCCTTAGAAATATCCTGATTTGATCTCTTGATACTCCGAGAAGAGGCCTGAAATAAACTCCTCTTTTTTCTCTGATGGAAAGAAGCCCTTTCAATCCAGTCCCTCTCATGAGGTTGAACATGAAAGTTTCGATTCTGTCGTCGAGGTTGTGTCCGAGAAGTATCATAATTTCATTGTCATGAGCAAAACTTTCGAAAAAACTGTATCTCTCTTTTCTCAGCATTTCTTCAGACATGCTCTTTGAGGCATTTTTCAATTCACCTTTTAAGAACTCGACACCAAGAAAGCCAGAAAGGGATTTTACAAGGGATAATTCTTCCTTTAATACGCTTTCTTCACGCTGTTTGTGGTCAAAATACAAAATCCCCTTGAACTTTTTTTCGGCAAAATATTTCGTCAGATAAGAAAGAGCGACTGAATCTCCGCCGCCGCTGCATGCGACCCATAGTTCTTTCCTGTCCGGAATGTCACTGAAAGCCTTTTTTGCTTTCATTTGGACAGCTCCGCATGCGCCAAAATGAATTTCTTTATCATTTTCAGTATTCATAGACTCTGTAATATTGGTTTGATTCTATCATCCGGGGACGGTATCTGTCTTTAAGCGCTTTTTCTATTTCCAGTATTTCCCTGTTTTCGTGCCAGGAATTTACAATCAGCATAGTCTTTCCGGATTTTACAGCAAAGCATTCTATATCCGAAGGCATGAAAAAAATTCTCGTAAATCTTCTGTTTTTATCTGCTCCCCTGTCAAGCGAGTTAAAGTAATATGTAATCTGAGGATTGGTCAAGTGTAGGGAGTCGTCGACATAGACAAGCGAGCGGAACTCTTTGGAGTAAAAATTTTCAGAAAAATCTCTAATCCCGCTGTCATAATATACTCTTGTCTGCGCGAATATCCCGCAAACTAAAGACAGAAAAAACAAAAACACAGCCGCTGTTTCTGATTTGGACGTTTTTTTTAAGAGAAACAGCAAAACCGCCGAAGAGAAAAAAAACAAAAGGAGGAAAATAAGCTGAGGTGTCCTCAATATATTCCCTGTATCTTCTCTCATAAAATGGAACCCCGACCAAAGAGAAAACGCCAATGACAGAAAAACGGTCAGGAAAAAGCCTTCTTTTTTTTTCGCCATGTCGGAAAGACAAAAACCCGTTATGAGTGACAACGCAGGAATGAAAGCGATGGAATATGTCCTGAGTTGAGTCTTTGAAAGGCTGAACACAGCGAATTGAACGGCAAAAAACACGAAAAAAAAGGACATCTCGGGCCTTTTATCCAATGCTATTTTTTTCAGTTTAGTGATTATCAGCGCAAGTGAAACAGGCATCATGAGAGCCAGCTGGTTTACGTAAAAGAAGACTCCGAGTCTCTGGACGTTTGACTCAACCCCCGCGGTGGTCCTCTTTATAACGTGAAAGAGAAGGAAATAGTCAATAAAATCTCCTCCGTATTTAGTTATCATGTATAAATGCCAGGGCAAGGCCAGCAAAACTCCCGTGATAAAAAACACAATAAAATGCTCTAAAGCGGGGCGGAATTTCATGTTCCCAAAAATCGAATGAAAGGCGATATATACAAAAATCGACGCCGGAAGAAACAATCCGACGAGAATTTTACTCATCAAAGACATCCCGAAACAAAAACCTGCGAGTAAAAGGTAAAAGCGGTTCTTATCGCGGCTGAAGAAAGCGAGGGCACCCGCAGTCATCCAGAATACGCTGAATACATCGAGTTGTCCCTGTCTTGAGTATGAGAAAAAAAACGCGTTAGTTCCGAGAATCAGCGCTGAAAAAAATCCGGCAAGCTTGTCCCTGAAAAAAACAAATAAAAATATAACAAGAACGGCTGCAGCAACAGCCGACCAGAATCTTGCCGAAAAAGCCGTTTCGCCGGCTGTTTTCATCAAAAGCGCCGAAAGCCAGATGTAAAGAGGAGGGTGAGATGAAGAATACAGACCGTTTACGGAATACTCGGTCTGATCCAACCAGCATCCGAAAGAAACAGCGCTTTTTGACCTTGATGCATACATTGCCTCGTCCCAGGGCTGTATTTCCGCGTCGCCAAGCCCGTAAAAACGCACAAAAGAGACTGCGAAAACAGCAAGAAACATCAAAATATGTTTTTTTTCTGTTATCATCTTTTTTTTTACCGGCAATTGCATCCTTTAGGGTTGAGAAGCTGCATAAACTTTATACTAAACCGGCCTCCAATACCCATTTTATTATATCTTGACTTAAAGCCAATGATTTAATTAAATCTTTACATACCGCAAGGAGTGAAAAAATATGATTTTTCTTTTTTGCGCTCTGGTCGCAATAACAGATTTTGAGAAAAGTTTGATGGTAAAACAAGCATATATTTCTTTAGTCGAAGAGGGAAAGCTGACTGCCCTTTCTTTGTGCAGTTATTATCCGCTTAAAAGTTCGGAAAAAGACTCACTCGCCGCGAGCGCCTTGACCTTATGGGCTTATGAAATGAGAAACGGCGCTTCCCCCGGCGAAGAATCCGTCTTTGTCTCTGCGGAAAGATTTGAAATTTTTTGGGAAATTCGTAATTCGACAATTTTTACTCCTGAAAGAGCCGTCTGGAAGATAGCGATAAACTTTAGTCTTTTCAAAGACGGAGATCTTGCCGGACTTCACGAATCGGAAAAGAGAGGTTATTTCGACGTTTCCTCGCTTAAAGAGGGCGACCTCGAAAATTCGATCCTTGATTTCAACAAAAGGTTCACGAGATACAATATCATTGAATTCGCCGGTGTGAGCATTTTGTGCGCGGGAATTGTATTTGCTTTTTATTACATAAGATAAGGGGGACAATTGAGCGAAGAAAAAGGCAATGAAAACAAACAGGCAGACATACTTCTGCACATAGAAATGGGCAAAGCCTATCTGCGCCGCGGGAGAAGAGAAGACGCTCTCAGGGAGCTGAAAACAGCTCTCGCCCTCGCTCCGGACTATCCCGATCTTCAATACGAAATCGGAGTTGTCTACGCCTTGACCGGAAACTATGAAAAAGCTATTGAATTTTTTAAAAAATCCATAGAACTGAACCCGAAATACCTCGAACCCCGGCTTAATTTAGCCATAACCCTTTCAGACGCCGGATATGATAAAGAAGCTATAGAACATTTCAAGGTAGTCAAGGAACTCGAAAAAAACAGCAAATTCCTTTTCGGGGCGGCCGGTTCCAGAATCGCCAACTCCCATGCATACACCGGAGATCTATATTTCGATGTCGAAGCTTTCGACAGCGCGATAGAAGAATACAAAAAAGGAGTAGATATAGCTCCCGATTTTCTCGATATCAGCTTAAAGCTCGCCAAGGCTTACATCGCCAAGGGAGACCTTTCCAAAGCCGAAAAACAGCTTCTCAGCATCTTAAACAAAGACCCTAATTTCAGGGACGCCCTGAGAATACTCGGATCAATAAACCTAAAAATGGGAAAAAAAGACAAAGCGAAAGCTATCTGGACAAAGATGCTTTTAGAAAACCCGCAAGACAACGAAGCCCAAGTTCTTCTAAACACCCTGAACGATTTCAACAGCAATGCTGATTGAGATAGACAGTCCGATAGCTCAGAGCGAATTGAGGTCAGCCAGATCCGTAAAGAGTTCGAAAAAAGAATTCAGATCGGCTGTCTATAAGATGACATCATGCCTTTTTTTTGAAGCTTCAAAAAGCATAGAACTTCGGCGATGCACAGTCACGACTCCCCTAGAAAAAACTTCGGGTAAATACGTGGACCAGTCCAAAATCGCTCTTGTTCCGATTCTCAGAGCGGGGATGTGGATGGTCAACCCCGTAACGGATTTTCTTCCCGACGTCAGCGTTTTTCCCATGGGTATCAGAAGAAACGAAAAAACCCTTGAGCCTTCGGTATATTACTCATCCCTCCCGCCTGATTTCAGTGAGTCCCATGTGTTTCTTCTCGACCCGATGCTCGCTACAGGCGGATCTGCATCTTATGTCTGTAACGAAATCCTCAAAAGAAGACCCGGGGCTCTGGACATTCTTACGATTATATGCGCCCCTGAAGGCGTTTCGAAAATTGAAACGCTTTTCCCCGGAACCAAGATTTATACAGTCTCCCTCGACAGAAAACTCAACTCAGCCGGATACATACTCCCTGGTTTAGGAGACGCCGGAGACAGAATTTACGGCTGATTCAATTAACTGGAGGTCGATATCACTGACACGAATAAAAACAAAATCACTGTTTTAGCTGTTTTTTTTCTCGTTCTCGCCGCAGACCAGATTACAAAGCATTTGATACAGCTGCACTTTTACTCGAATCCTTCTCCTATCCACGTCATAGGCTCATTTTTCAATATAGTCTATGTTGAAAATCCCTATGGAGCGATGGGATTGAGATTCGGCCCTTCCTGGCTGCATGCGCTGACATCTTCAGTCGCAACCCTTTTGGTCGGGATTTACAGCGTCTGGACTCTTTTTTGGAGAAAAAACACTAATTTTATTAAAAATCTCGGCCTTTTCATGGTCTTTGCCGGAGCCGCAGGAAATTTAGCGGACAAACTCCTCAGAAGCAGCGGAGTTATAGACTTCATAGATATAGGAATCGGAAAACACAGATTCTGGGCATTCAACATTGCCGACGCTTCTATATCCGTGGGAGCTGTTCTATGGATTATTTTTTCTTCATTTAAGAACAAAGAAGTGGAATAAAACGGGATGTTTCCGGGTATAGAAGATATAGAAAAAGAAGACGACGAGATAATAGAAAAGATATTGAAGGGGGAAAGTGAATGTTTCGGTCTGCTCATAGAGAAATATCAGAGAAAAATCTACGCTTATATAAAACGGAAGTATTACATTGATAACGACGATATGGACGATATAATGCAGGATACTTTCATTAAATGTTATAAAAACTTAAATTCATTCAAGAAAGGCCACGATTTCTACCCTTGGATTGCCAAAATAGCTGTTAACATAAGCAGAGATTTTTTGCGAAATAAAATTACGCGAAAAAACCGCGTTCAGGAAACTTTTGAAGACCCCCTAAGTGTTAAAGAACAAATAGACCCCGTAAAAGAGATAATCGAACTCGACGAAATAAAAGAATCTCTTTCTGAGCTTTCCTCCGAATACAGGGAAGTCCTGATAATGAGGGCAGAAGGATTGAGTTATTCCGAAATTTCACAAAAAATATCCGTTCCCGTCGGAACGGTTATGTCCAGGCTTAACAGAGGAAGAAAAATAATCTTGGATAAATTTTCAAAGAGGGCATAATGGAACATGAAGAATTTTTTGAATCCATAGGAGCTTTTATAGACGGTGAACTCAGCATCAAAGACTCCTTCAGAGTTCGCGAGCATATGAAAACATGCCCCGAATGCAGAAAATACTTCGAAGAGCTTAAATCCATTGACATGAAAATAGAAAAAGTAGTCAAGAGCGAGTCCCTTCCTTCGGATTCATATTTCAAGTCCCTGAATTCTGCTATAATGGCTCAGTTGCCCAATAAAACGGGCTTTGCCTGGAGCGGTTTTTTTTCTTTTTTTGCCAGAAGAGAAATGGCTGCTGTCTGGGTGATGGGACTTGTCCTTGTTTTTGCCGTGGCATTCAGGTTCATGTTCTTCAACACATACAAAGACATACAAAACCGACGCGCTGGATTTTCAGACAACAATGAGTCGGCAGTCACTCTGACGACATCTATGACCCCTGCCGCATTAGATTCCACCGCATCGTCTCATTCCACGGAAATTGCCCTTGAAAGTGTTTCCGAAGATCAGTCTTTCACGGCGACAGCCGGAGCGGGAGAAAATCGAATTGAGGATATCACGGCAGAATATGGTTGCGCGGAAACAGGCTCGGTTGACAGGGAGGGTTCCCTTTCGCAGCCTGTGCTTGCCCGCGGAAGAATTGACGACATGACCGAAGAAACAGGAGGGATTTCCCGAATAGGATCAGAGAGCATTCTAAGCCTCTCTCTTCAGGAAGACGAAAAGGCTGATACGGAAGGACTTCATGAAAAAGACCCTGCCGATTCGGATTATTTTACATCGAGAAGCGCTGGAATGATTCCGGAACAAGCGCCGGGTTTTACTGAAGTCTGCGAAAACTCGGCGGAAAAGACCACCCAGGAGAAAATGGTGAAGATAAGGTTTGAAATTGACGGAGAGGGACGTATCTTCGCGATAGACATCCCTCCGGAGATAGACACGTCTCTGGGGAATTTTGTCTTCAATTCCAACTATCTCCGTAAAACTTCTCTAAAAGACACTTTCATCGAAATCTATATCACCCCTGATAAAATCAAGGACTGCAATTTTGACTTTTAATTTGAAGAGGGAATTTATTTAAGCGCCGAATCATTTCGGCGCTTTTGTCTAATGGTTGGGAGGCCTTCTTTCTTCACCTCTCTCTCTGTGTCCTTGGACAGGCATTACTATGCGGGTGAAAAAATCGGGCGGAAGTTTTTCAATCTGCTGCTCCGTCAGAATTGACTTTATGCTGAAAGCCATGCTGACTCTTGCGATTGCAAGCTGTCTTTCCTCATCCATTATCTCGCCCACAATTGTTTCGGCGCTTGCCATGGATATACCCTGAGCAAATCCTTCTCTTATCTCTTCGAACTTAACCTTTATTCTCTCTCGAGTTTGGTGAGCTGTTTCTCTGTTTTGTTCGAAAACCGCTTTTATGCTTTCTTTCTGAGCGTCGGTCAGTTCGAGTTCTTCGAAAATTCGGGGAGGCCTTTCCCTTTCTTCGGAATGTCCCCTAAATTCCCGGTTTATGTCTCTGCTCTCCTGACTAAATCTGTCGTGTTTTGAAATGTCAGGGGCAAAGCCGAAAACCGTCTGAGCCAGCACGGCAATCATTAGGGCCGCGATTTTGTAAACTTTCATTTTTCCTCCTTTTTCTTTATTCGACGAAATTCAGTTTAATTTGGTTTAATCTTAATTGTTGACTTGAATTTCCTTATTGATATACTATTCAACAACAGAGTCGCTAGCTCAGGAGGTAGAGCACCTGCCTTTTAAGCAGGGGGCCGTGGGTTCGAATCCCACGCGACTCATTTAATCAGGAGG
>JAFGIG010000038.1 GCA_016929715.1 Caldifarciminota bacterium | reverse complement strand
TTTGAAGACGGCATCCCGTAGAGCTGAATGACGAGTTCAAACGGCTTGAATAATTTTCTGTTTTTCAAAGCCACCGGAGGGTTTTCGTTTTCTTCGAAAGAAATCTCCTCAAGAGAAATTGAAGAATACTGGGGTTGAAGCGAAAAAAGCTTTTCCTTGTCAGATTTTTTTATCCATCCTTCGAGCACAAAAGCGTGTCTTGTGTGAAAAAGCTTCTGCGCTGTATTTTTCAAACTCGACACGTTGTTGTAATAGTCATGGACAATCCTCAATGACTCTATCTGAGAGACGAGTTTTTTGCTCTCGTCGTAAAGAGAAGTCTTCTCATTTTCAGAGTCATGAAGCGTCTTTTCAAGCTTATCAATTATCTCAGATGGTTTTCCCGTAAAACCGGCGAAATCCGTCTTTTCAAATTCGAGTTCTTTAAGCATTTTAGATGCCTGCTCTTTGTCTTCTTTCAGCCAGAGAACTACAACAGAAGAAGACTTGGCAGTTTTCTGGACAACACTGCAGATGCCAGGTGAAATGTCCGGGTTCTCGAACTTCGACGGGATCCACCCCGCCGACATCTCGAAATAACTTCCGTCTCTTATCTCCTCTACCGGATAATCGAGCTCAGACCAGCTCCGGAAGAGACCAAGGTTTTCCGCCGTTTTCTCTTCCCGCTCTTTCAATTCCGTCAAAGCGGCATCAAGATTCTTAGCCTTATCGACAACCGATCTGTAGTCGAAATCTCCGACAGTTTTAAGAAGATCTTTTGTCTTCAAAACGAGTTTTTCACCCAGGACGCTCTCGAGGAAAGTTTTCGGGACACTGTATTTTTCCAGAAAGTCCTCCGCCTGCTTTATTTCAGAGAGAATTCTGTCTGTCTCTTTTTCCGCGCCCCCGTTGATTTCATAGGAACCGAGATCTTCGCGGACTTTTCGGGACACATCGTCTTCTATCTGGATTATGCCGAGTGACTGGATTTTTTTCAGAAACGCTTCTTCTTCTGAAGCTGAGCCAACGGCTCTTATTTTCGCCATCGGTTCAATGCTCAATCAGAACCCCGTCTGGGATAAAACATGTTCAACGGCTTTTTCTTGATTTTTTTTCGCCAGATCTCTGATTTTTTCTATTTCAGAACGGCATCTCTCTTTCATTTCGGAAATGTTTTTCTCTGATTCTTTTTCTGAAGCCGCCAGCGATTCTTCGAGTCTTTTTTTATAAGAACCATGAATTTTCTTAAGATCGCTTTTTACCTCATCTTCGGCGTCGAGGAAGGTTTTAGCGGCTTTGTTATGCGCGTCGGACACTATTTTTTCAGCTTTCTCTTCCGATTCTTTAATTTTCTGAATGATATCCAGAGCCATCCTACCTCCTTTTACGCTCCCAAGATACGCTTATGAATACATTTGATAAAGGAGACTTAAAGTCATTAAATAGTATCAGAAACGCATTTAGACATCAAACAAAATCGACTCGGAACGTAAAAAATGATGCTCTTTAGGTCAAGAGTTGTTATCATGGAACGCAAAAAAGGAGAAAGATGATAGCGGCATTGTTTATAACCGCCGCCGTTCCGTTTCTTCAGCAAACGAGAATTGTCAAAATACGACAGATCCCCGGAGATTCAGTTCTCGTTGTATCGGCGGAAGCCGGAGCATGGGCAGGAGATTCACCGGAAAATCTCACATTGATAAAAGGAACTGAAAATTTTTTCCTCACAGACGGCCTGAAAACTGAATCGGGATGGATTTTTTCCACTTGCGGATCCGGTCTTCTTTTCATCGGGGAAAACTCTTTCGAAAGATGGGGTTTTGCTAAAATGGGTCCTTTCAGACAATACTGCGCCTCATTAACATTTTTCGAAAACAGAATTTTCGCTTCATTTGCAGACGGACTCTGCGAAGTGACGGGTAATTCAATAAAACCCGTGAGATTTTTCGAATCAGGCAGAAAATCATACGCTCTATCAATGTCCGAATACAGAGATAAACTCGCCGTCTCCTGCATGGCGGGGATATTTGCCCTCACGGAAAACGGTGTTGATGACCTTTTGTTCCCCGACTCTTTTTCGCTCAACAAACCCGTTCACTTCCTTTCAGACTCAATAGCGGCAGGTTCTAACTCTGCTTTCTGGATTCACGACGGCAGTGAATGGATATTAATCGATAAGGTAAATTTCGTGAATTGTTTCTATTCCGATTCGGTTTTCGTCTATCTGGGAGCTTTTGACGGAATCACAATATACGACCGCAGTAGCCTTAAAAAGATTTTTTCATTGGGCTCTTGTCCTGTTCTTTCCATTCTCAAGCACAGGGGAAGATGGCTTTTCGGAACCGCCGGCGGACTTTACGCCGATTCACTCGTTTTTTCACGAAGCGACTTTTCTTCTTCTGTCAACAGCTATGTTCAATATCCTCATCCTTTCATAATGCCGCCTTTCCCCAGGGGATACAACAATATGCCTGATCAGACATATCTGTTTTCCTCGACTTTCGGGGGCAAACTCAGAGTCCATAAAGGTATAGATTTCAACAATCCCGGAGGAACGCCTGTTCTCGCAGGAGGAGATGGAATTGTAGTCTCTTCCGGGACGTCGAGCAACGGCGCGAATTACGTCACCGTGAGATATTTTTTGCACAGGGAAGAGCATGGAGCCGTGTTTCTTTACACTCATTTCCGCGAAGCCTCTTGCCTCAAACCCGGAGATACGGTCAGCTTAGGAGACACGCTCGGTCTGATAGGCCACACAGGCAGAGCGACAAACGACCATCTTCATCTCGAAGCGAGGACACAAAGGGGTTTCTCAAGCGCGTCTGTCAACCCTTCAATATGGCTGCTTCCGGCTGAAGGCACGGGCGCCGTATCGGGCAGAATAACCCAAAACGGCTTTTTTTCCCCGGGCCTCAGAATATACGGATTCTATAAACCGGGATTAAACGAGACGCCTTTTCTCTACGCGGAAACGTATTCCGCCGAAACCGAATCCGACCCCGAACTCGGAGAAAATTTTTTTATAGACGGAATACTTCCCGGCTTTTACAGAGTGGAATTAAAAAAAGATAACTTTGTCATTGATTTTTTTATCGTCGAAGTCAAAGAGGGAAAGATAAGCTGGATTGAGAGAGATGTCGGGAATTAAAAGAATTCTGAGAACCGCTTCCAAAATAAAAAATCTTACAATGTCCTGCTCTTTTGAAACGCCTCCGGGACATAAAACCATCGCCTTAAATCAGAACAAAATCCTCCACAGCGCGAGTCTTATGAAACTTCCCCTTATGGCTTCTTTGTATTCGATGAATTCAGAAGGCAGCCTTTCTCTTTCTTTTTCAGTGACCCCGAAAATCTTTTTTCAAAGTTACATCAGGGGAAAGACTTTCACCGTGGAAAGAACCCTTGAGAACAGGCCTCACAGCCTTTTCGAGCTGACGGAAAAAATGATCACCGTCTCGGACAATCAAGCCGCTTGCGTGCTCATGGATTTTGTGCCCAAAGACCGCCTTGATAAAACACTCAAAGACACGAAAATGAAAAGGACGTCTATCGTGAGAAAAGTCATGGACATACCGGCTCACGAAAGGGGCATAGACAACACGACCACTTCATCGGACATCTGCCGTTTTTACAGATACCTTTTTTTCGGTGAAGGAATGGGCTTTTTTCCCCAAAAGAATATGATGGAATTGCTCAAAAGCCAAAAATTCAATCAGAGAATTCCCTCTTGGATTTTACGCAAGTGGCAAATCGCCCATAAAACAGGGACTATCGAAAATCACGTCTATGACGCGGGAATAGTCTTTTCCGACCCTCCGACAATTTTCGCGGTCTTGTTAAAAGGCTGTGACATTGAATCCGGCGAGCGTATAATCCGGAGCGTTCTGCATGATTATTTTTCGGATAGCATTCAGATAGCGCTGATAAAATAATTGTTCAGGCGCAGAATTGCTCAATAAGCATCTTGTCGTCTTCTGAAAAAACTCCGTTTTTTACAGAGATATTCATTACGACGAGGAAATACGGTTCGCTGTTTATTTTGCAGAGATTAATGTCGTGTTTCCTCAGCAGTATTCCAAGACAGTTCATCAGCATTTCTTTGTCTTTCATTGCTATGGCTGCAATAACTGTTTTCATGCTTTTCTTTCCCGTAGAATCGAGCTCGACTATGATGTTTCCTTTTTTGGATATCGAATTTTTAGCCTTATTCAGCGCGTCCAAGCCGGCTTTTATCTCAAGCGAGAGCGTTTCCGCCGGAGTTTCATATCTGTGAAAACCTTCCATGGAAAAATATATATCTGATACAAGCCTCTGGTCATATTCTTTGAGGATTTCTTTCACTTCAAAAAGTTTTGAGATATAAACTTTCTGCATCCCCTCGTTGAAATCCCTGTAACTCTCGAAAACGTCTCCAAGATACTGAACAAGCCGGTTGTAAGCCTCTTCTTCCGAAACGAACACGTCGAGATCGCATTGAAGATCGAACATGAAAACGCAGATGTCTCCATAGGTTTTTGTCGGTATGAAATTCAAAACGAAAAAGCCGGGAATTTTTTCGATTTCCTCCACAAAGCTGATTTCAAATTCTTTTGTCATGCATGCCATTGAATTAACAATCACTATCTTGAAATGAACCGAAAATTCATCTGAAAAAACCTGTGACATGTAAATCTGGGAAATTCCGGAATCTCCGTATTCCCTCAGCAGTATTGGTATTACGGCTCTGGAATAGTGTTCCTGGCTTCCAGCGAGAAAGTTTTTGAAATTCATGTAATTCTCAGAAGGATATTTGCTCACAGCCCTCATCAGATTTCTCTTGAGCCGTTCGAGATCGTCTCCGATGAAAAAATGATCGTCCTCGCTGCTTATCTCGAGCCGTATAACCTTTATGCCGTCTCTCGTGATGAAAGTCTTGTCAAATTTTCTTTTCGCCTTCGGAACCGAGTGATCCACCCTGAGAAGTATGTCGTCGAGGGTTATATTCTGCTGATATGCCGCCGCGGTTATGCATGTCAATTCTTCCCTGTTTGTCGTCATATTCTCTATCACGACGTCGCCCTTTTGCGTTTCCCTGACTCTGTTTACTATTTGATAATTCAGTAATATCTGCTCTCCAATCTGTTTCGTCGTCCTTTCGCGTAAATATTCTGTGGAGCGGCTCGCGAAAAATTTCGCTATTTCCCCCTCGGGAACCGTTATTTTCTTTCTTACATCGTCTCTGTCTTTCAGTCTTTCTTCGAGAGACTCTACTACTTTTGCCATCATTTCCACTTTACCCGATTCTGAAGCGACAAGTGACGTTGTTCCGGTATTTCCCCAGGATGCGAAGTTCAGAGTTCGCGTTATGCTGTCTTTTTCCTCGAATAACGCTCTTCTCAGGTCTTCGTTTTCCGGCTTGATATATAAAATTATCAATCCGACGTTCTCCGATTTCTTACCCTCAGAATTGTCTATGACAAAGGCAATGAGTCTTGTGATGTTGAATCTGCGCGAATGTATAACTCCCACGCATGCTTCCGACATACCTGCCCAATCGCTCGAAGCTATGCAGAATACCACACCGGCTTTTAAGTCGCCTTCAAACACTTCTTTGGATGTGACATAAGTTG
>JAFGIG010000037.1 GCA_016929715.1 Caldifarciminota bacterium | reverse complement strand
TACGAATACAACCAAAAGGGACTCGAAGCATTCAAAAACTGGCTCGATAAAATCGAATAGGGAGGACAGATGGCGTCTCTTTCCGATATCGGAAAAAACGTGACAATAAAATACGACGGCAGAATTTACAAAATAGTGGATTATCAGCATGTCAAACCCGGCAAAGGAGCGGCTTTTGCGAGGGCTAAGCTTAAAAATGTGGAAACAGGACAGATAGTCGAAGATACTTTGAGGGACAACGACAAATTCGACTTGATTAGGCTTGAAAGACGGAAATACCAATGCCTTTACCCGGAAAACGGAACTTACTGGTTCATGGATGTCGATAACTATGAGCAGATAACTGTGGATTTGAAAGTAATGGGCGATAAAGCCAAATGGCTCAAAGAAAATATGGAATGCGACCTTCTTTACGCTGAAGGAAAAATAGTCGACGCTGAGCTACCTCTTTTCGTTGAATTAAAAGTATTGGAAACCGCTCCCGGTTACAAGGGAGACACTGCCACTGCGGGCACGAAACCGGCAATTGTCGAAGGCGGAGTCAAGATAACGGTTCCGCTTTTCATAAATCCCGGAGACATGGTTCGGATTGACACTCGAACAGATGAATACATGGAAAGAATAAGCAAGTAAAAGCCGGACTACAAAATATTGTGAAAATTAAAAGCGACGGATATTCGTTTTTTCTTGTATCGAAAATACTCGGAAAATTCTTGGGTAAAAAAATCAGAGCAGTAAATTTTTTTGATGACGGTATTTCTTTTTCCACTGATGACGAGACAATTGACGCCTATCTTCATCCGAGATTCAGCTGGCTTGCTATCAATTCGACCCATGATTTAAAAAAAACCTGCGCCTATGGCTGGCAGGAAGCATTGAAAAACGGGACGATTCTGTCGTCTGGACAGGCAGGATGCGACAGAGTTCTTTATATGGATATATCAACAGGCGCCGATTTCGGCGGAACAAGGACATGGAAGGTGTGGTTTGAATTTTTCGGCGGATTTCCGAATGTTTTTTTGACTAAAGGAGAAGATGGCAAAATAGTAAGGCATTTCAGGAAATCTTTTTCAGCGAAACGTAAACTTCGCTCGGGAGAAATTTACAAGCTCTCTTTTCCCGAGGATCCGAAACCGGCATCTCTGAACGAATGGCTGTGTAAGGCGCAGATTCTCGCCGGCTTAAGCCGGGAAAAGATAGACATAATCGAAAAATCAGAAATATCAGACGCTTCAAAAATATCACTTGTCAAGTTCAATGGAGGCGAATATGCAATTCCTTGCATTAATTCGGAGGAATTTTTTCAGCAGAGGCCATCGGAGATTATAGAAAAATTTAACAAGGAAACCCAAAAATCCGCTATTATTTCTCCCGCCCAGAAGGAAAGAGAAAAACTTAAAAAAGCCGAAAGAACAGCGATGAAATCGCTCAAGGAAATACTTTCGCCGGAAGAGATATTATCTTTCGGAGAAAAGGTCAAAACTTCAGAGGAAAGATATCTGCCTTTTTTGGAACCGGAAGATCCGAAACTGAGTGAAATTTACCTTAAAATATCGGGCGAGGCAAAAGGAGACATCATAAAGAAACTTTTCTCGATATATAAAAAAAACCTCAGAAAAAGAAACGACCTGGAAAAAAATATCGCCCAAATCAGAAAGGAATTAGAGGATGCCTGCTTTGAGAATTTGGGTGAAACAGAAAAAACACAGGAAGATAAAACAGATCCTCTCGCCCGCTACAGAGTTTTTAAGAGCCCGACCGGTAAAACTGTCGCTGTCTCAAAAAGCGCCGAAGACTCCGACAAACTCACAATGAAAATCGCGTCGCAAAAAGACATGTTCTTTCATGTGAAAGACGCCAAAGGATCTCATGTGATTCTTTTTCTCGGAAATGCGAAAGAAGCGCAGAAAAGCGACATTGAATATGCCGCCTCTATAGCTGCCTGTTTTTCTTCTGCAAGATTTTCTTCTTTGGTTCCTGTCCAATACACATTCAGGAAATATGTCAGAAAACCCAGAAAATCACCTAAAGGATTAGTCGTTCTCGACAGGGAAAAAGTATTATTTGTAAGTCCGAAGCCTCATATCTCAGGCGCCGGAAAGCCGACGGCGTAGAATTTCGTATCCTATTACAGTGAAAGCCGAAGCTACATTCAGGGAGTTTTTATAACCCATCATAGGTATTTCTATGACTTCGTCGGACATTCTGATTATCTCTTCGGATATCCCCAATGCTTCGTTGCCGATTAGGATGACAGAGTCGTCCGGATAGTCAGCTTCCCAGAAAAGCTTGCTCGTGTTAGTCCTTTCAAGAGTTATCAAAGGCTTACCCATCGACTTCATTTTTCTCGCCGCTTCGACGGTGAAACTTGAATAAGACCATTTCACGTGTTTTTCGGCTCCCATAGCCGTCATGGCAATGCCGTCATGCGGCGGTATTGCCGTAGTCCCGCATAGTATAAGCTCTCCGGTGCCGATGGCGTCGCATGTTCTGAATATAGCTCCCACATTTCTCGCACTCCTGAGATTATCGAGAATGACCGTTATTTGTGTTCTTTGAAATTCCTTTCTCGTTCCGTCGCCTCTTTTGACAGTGAGGTCATTCATAGTGCTTCTCAGATTTTACGTGTTCTTTTATCAGATTCCATTCTTCCTCTTCCATAGTCCAGTCGGCGTATATCGAGAAGCCCATGTATTTGTCACTGTCGCCGTATTTCAGTCCTATAAAAACGGCTTCGAGCGCCGATGCGAGGTTTTCGATTTCAGGATTGAAAGACGGCTTCACTTCTTCGTAGCTCGGAATTCCTATCATTACAGGGTTTGATACGGTTTTTGTCAGCTTCATTACTTCGAGCGATATGAAAAGATTATATATGCCTGAATCATTTATACGGGTGTCATAGAGCATGGCGACTGTGAAGTCGCATTTTTCGGAAACTTTTCTGTAGTATTCTTCACTCCAGAGGCCCTTGACCGAAAACAAAATTTTCAGGGTCTGTCCGAAAATTTTACCGAGAGAGATTTTCGGCGTCGCGCAGGTTAAAAGATTGTCTCCAACGGCTTCATTCTTTATTCTCTCCAAAAGAAGCAGAAATAAAGAATCTCCATCCAGGACAGGCTCTATGTCAACGTGTATTCCGTCAAATCCGGCAGCCATTAATTCAGTGCATGTTTTGATTATGTTTTCTCTTGTATCGCTGGAGCTTATATCGAGGACTCCGCCGCCTTTTTTTTCAATCTGGCCTATCCATGCCTGAACAGACAATATATGGGGGTTGTTTTTTTTCAGAAGAAAAATAAATTCTCCGGCGTTGACATATTTGTCCGGGTTAATTTTACCCAAAGAATCGAGAGGTCCCGAGTGCAGGAATACGTGTTTTATTTTTGAATCCCGAAGATCTTCAGATAGTTCTATGATTTCTTTTTCATCCGCTGGATTTTCCGCCCAGCGGTGAGCAAGCCAGATGCCGTTCTCTCTCTCTGAAATTCTGACAGGCTTTTTATGAAAACAAAACCAGAATACCGCAGATGCGGCACACACCAAGATGATAACGGCGCCGACGGCGTATCTCGATTTTCTGTGGCGGCGTTTTTTCATTTATTTTGGACTTTTTCAGTATCTGTAAGTTTCGGGCTTAAAAGGTCCTTCTACAGGGACTCCTATATAGGCAGCCTGCTCTTTCGTCAGTTTCGTAAGGCGCACCCCCAGATGTTCAAGATGAAGAGCCGCTACTTCTTCGTCGAGTATCTTCGGTATTACGTAGACGCCTATTTCGTGTTTTTTAGTAAAAAGTTCTATCTGAGCGAGTATCTGATTGGCGAAAGAGTTGCTCATCACGAAAGAGGGATGTCCCGCCGCACAGCCGAGATTGACAAGTCTTCCTTCGGCAAGGAGGAATATTGAATGTCCGTCGGGAAATCGGAAAATATCCGCTCCGGGTTTGACTGTAGTCCTTTTTATGCCCGGAAAAGACATCAGTCTTGAAACCTGAATTTCATTGTCGAAATGCCCTATGTTGCAGAGCACGGCGTGATCTTTCATAGAAAGCATATGTTCCAGGGTGACTATGTCTCTGTTGCCTGTCGCGGTGACTATAATGTCGGCTGATTCGACAATATCTTCTAGCGTTTTGACTTCAAAACCGTCCATTGAAGCCTGAAGAGCGCATATAGGGTCGATTTCAGTTACTGTGACTTTAGCGCAATAGTTTTTGAGGGCTTTTGCCGATCCTTTCCCCACGTCTCCGTATCCGCACACGACTGCCGTTTTTCCGGCAATCATGACTCCTGTGGCTCTTTTAATTCCGTCTATCAAGGATTCTCGACAGCCGTAGATATTGTCAAATTTGGATTTGGTAACGGAATCATTTACGTTTATTGCCGGGAAAAGAAGTTTATTCTCTTTATGCATCGCATAAAGCCTTTGAACTCCGGTTGTCGTCTCCTCGGAGACTCCTTTTAGAGATGCTTTTGTCCTGTGCCATTTACCGGGGTCTTCTTTCAATATTATCTTCAGTCTTTCTTTCATGCATTTTTCGTCCTGCGAAAAAGTCTTTTCGTCGAGTATGCTTGGATCTTCTTCGGCAAAATATCCGAGATGGACCATGAGAGTCGCGTCGCCTCCGTCGTCCACAATAAGATCCGGAGATTTGCCGGAGGGAAACGAAAGAGCTTGTTCCGTGCACCACCAGTATTCTTCCAACGTTTCACCCTTCCATGCAAAGACAGGGATTCCCATGGACGCCACAGCTGCTGCGGCGTGATCCTGTGTCGAAAAAATATTACAACTCGCCCATCTGACATCCGCGCCGAGTTCAGCTAAAGTTTCTATCAAAACGGCTGTTTGAATGGTCATGTGAAGGGATCCGGATATTTTAGCCCCCGAAAGAGGTTTGGTCTTTCCGTATTTATTTTTCAGCGCCATCAAGCCGGGCATTTCCCTTCGGGCGATATCTATTTCCTTGTTTCCCCAATCCGCAAGAGAAATATCATTTATTTTATATTTTAGGTCTTTATCTTTCATAAATTCTCCTTTGTTTATCTAAAGTTAATTGTTGAGGGCATGAAAAGTCAATCCTCTGTTTTTTTTTCTAAAAGAGCCGCGAAGCCTCCTTCAGTTCCGTGGAGATCCGGAAAAAAATTAACGAAACCATTTCTGTCGGAAAAACATGAGTATTCATTTTTGGGTTCGACAACTCTGAAACCGCTGTTATTTTTCAAAAAAGAAGAGACGACACCGGAATTTTCTTCTCTTTCGAGAGAACATGTAGAATATAAAATAAAACCTCCTTTTTTCAGCATAAAAGAGGCGGACTCTAAGATTTCAAGCTGAAGATTTATCCTCGAAAATATATATTCAGGCTTTAGTTTAAGCCTTAGGTCGGGGTTTTTTCTGAGAGTCCCCGTGCCGCTGCAAGGAACATCGGCGACAGCAATATTGATTGATTCCCCGGCGAAAGGCGGTTTTGCAGAGTCACAAACGCAGGGAAATATGTCTTTTTCGAGCCCGAGTCTTCGGAAATTTTCCGACATCAGTTTAATTTTTTTGCGGTTTATGTCGCAGGCAGCGATGAAAGTCGAGCGGCGCGCTAAAATTCCGGCTTTCCCACCGGGCGCGGCGCAGAGATCAACGCAAGATTCCGAGAACGGGACATCGAAGACCTCGCATGAAAGGATGGAGCTTTCATCCTGAACTGTAATTCGACCCTCAGAAAAAAAACGGCTCGATATAATATCATGGTCTGAGTAAAAAGCTTTTTTGGAGTAAACGGCTTTTTTGAATGTGTATCCTTCCTTTTTAATCTCTTCCTCCAAAGAGGAAATCCTGGATTGGTCTTCTGCTCTCAAGCAAAGCCTGCTTTTTTGAGAAAAGAAATTTAGAATTAGAATTGTCCTTTTTACGCCGAAATTTGACATCCATTTTTCTATGAGCCACTCCGGAATTGAGTGTCTTATTGAAAGTTCGGCAGGACTGTCGCCTTCAGGCATAAAAACTCTACTCAGGGAAATTTTTCTCAAAACGGCGTTGATAAGGCCGGAAAACGCGGTTTTTCCGGATTTTTTTGCGAGTTCAACAGAAGAATCAATCGCGGCATAATCAGGCACGGATGAAAAAAAAAGAATTTGCGAAGTTCCCATTCGCAGTATCCACACTACGGAGGGAGGCAGTTTTGAAAAACGGGGTAAGTATGCTGAAAGGACGAAGTCAATGTAATTCATGTTTCGCAGTGTTTCGTTGACGAGGTTAAAACAAAAAGACACATCCCTTTTTCCGAGACCTGAAAGAACGGAACAGTCCTGCATAAGATATCCGAGATTTTTTTTGCGCGATTTTTTGAGGAAGTCGAGCGCGAGAGTTCGCGGGTCGGTTTTCATTTCGGCTGGGGAGCGGGCGGAGCGCGATCGATGCCTTCTGTGATTGCATCGCATATCTTAACAATCTCGTCAAAGTCTATTGTAAAAGGCGGTAGAAGTCTGATGACGTTTTCTCCGATTGTGTTCACGAGAACTTTTTTTCTGAAACAATAATCCCTGACTTTGCGGACATCTTTGTCGGTTTGGATTCCTATCATAAGTCCCTTCCCCCTCACGATTGTTGAATCCTTTGTTTTTTCGCGGAGAATTCTGAAAAAGACGTCTCCTTTTTCTTTGTTTTTATCCATTAGGTTGCCGTCAATACGGCTTAAAACTTCTTTGCAGGCTGAAAGGCTGACTGGATTCGGGGCGAATGTTGAACCGTGTTCTCCGGGTTTTAAGACATCGCCGTATTTACCTTTAGCCAGAACAGCGCCGAGAGGCAGTCCTCCTCCTAAAGCTTTTCCTGTAAGGACGATGTCAGGAGACAAACCATAGTTTTCGAACGCGAAAAATTTGCCTGTTCTGCCGAGTCCGCTTTGTATTTCGTCTGCGACTAAGGCTGTGCCGAAATTTTTTTGAATATCAGATATCAAAGCGGCAAAATCTTCTTTCATCGGGACAACTCCTCCCGATCCCTGAATCGGCTCGATGAAAACAGCGGAGACATTTTCTCTTGAGTCACCGAAAAATTTTTCGAGAGTTTTGCCATCGTTAAAAGGCAGAAAAACCACGCCGGGTATAAGCGGTTTAAATCTCTCCCGAAAGGTTCTTTTCCAGGTCAATGACAAGCTTCCCGTCGTCCTTCCGTGAAAACTGCCCGTAAAAGATACTATAATATTTTCGGGGTGGTCTTTTTTGACTATTTTAAGAGCTGCTTCGACGGCTTCCGTTCCTGAGTTCGAAAAAATGACTTTAGCCGAAAGGTCGAAGCGTCGGGCGAGCAATTCGGCGCATTCCTCAGCTTCTTCGTCAAAGAATAGATTTGACAGATGGCTGTGTTTCCGGAGTTTGGAGGTTATCGCTTTCGAGATTCCAAAATCGCTGTGGCCGAATATATGGACTCCGATGCCGGAAAAAGAGTCGAGATAAGGTTCTCCTTTTTGGTCAAAAATATACGAACCCCGCGCTTTTAGGATCTTTATATCGAACGGCCGGTAAAGTTCTGCGAGAAAAGGCATCAGAGATTTCTCAGCGCCTCGACAATTTTCGATTTTTCGAGGGTTTTAGAGTCGGTGTTTTTGACGAACTTTGCCGGAACCCCCGCCCAGACTTGGCTTGGCGGGATGTCGTCTATGACGACAGCGCCGGCGGCAACTATTGCCTTTTCACCGACTTCTATCCCTTCGAGAATGACCGCGTTAGCTCCGACGAGAACGTCGTCTCTGATGACGACAGGTTTAGCCGAAGGCGGTTCAATGACTCCGGCAATTACCGCTCCGGCTCCTATATGGCAGTTTTTGCCGATCAAAGCTCTTCCTCCAATGACGGCGTTCATATCAATCATAGTCTTTTCGCCTATGACGGCTCCGATGTTTATCACCGCCCCCATCATTATGACCGCGCCTTCTCCGATTTGTGTCATTTCCCTGATTATTGCGCCTGGTTCGATTCTCGCTTTAAATTTTGTAAGATCCGAAAGGCCTACGGCGGAATTTCTTGCGGATATATCAATGTGGCTTTGAGTTACTGTATTGCCGGGTTCTTGCAAAATAGCCTCTAAGTGTTTGAAATCTCCGATTAAAATCCAAAAATCTCCGTTTCCGAAAACTTTGACGTCTTTGTTTCCTTTCGAGAGGATAGTGCCCTGAACATAAGCTATTGCAGGAGTCTTTCTCGGATTTTGGGAGATGTATCTTATTATTTCTTCTGTATTCACGGTTATTTTCTTGACAATTAAATTGACGAGAGTATATAGTAATTGTGAAAAATATGCAATTGAAACGTTCACTTTACCTTGACGGAGGTATAGATGTCCGGCGAATCTGACATTCCTTTCGAAAATACAGATCCAACCTCACAAGACGGCTCGGAGACTGAAATTCTAAAATGCATCTATTGCGGCTCCAATGTGAGATATATTGAACCTTACGACAGATACTGGTGCGATTATTGCTCGAAATATATGGAAATTGGTTTTGGAAAAGAACTTGAGAAAGCTGTTCTCGATGAAATTGCGGCTGAACCCTCAGATGAACCCGTATCAAGCGAAGAAAGCGAAGAAACCTTTGGTGAAAAACCTCTCAAATGCCCTAACTGCAATTACGACCTTCAGTATTTTGAAGAATACGACAAATACTGGTGCGATATGTGCGCTGAATACATGCCTGAAAATTTCGCCAAATCTGAAACATTTTCAGATGAAAAGATTTTTTCAGAAGAAAAACCGGTTGCCGAACCGGCAGACGTAGAAGATCTTTCCTCCGCGGATATGGTCGGGTCGAAGGAAAAAACCGAAGAAATATCAGACTCTGTGAGAAAATGCCCGAACTGCAGCTCTCCTCTGCGCTTTATTGAAGAATACGGTAAATTTTGGTGCGACACATGCCTTGAATACATTTCCTCAGAAACTCAGGCATTAAAAACTGACGAAAAAGAATCCTTTCCCCTCTCAGCTCTTCCAGCGGGTGCTCCTGTCTCTTGTCCTGTATGCGGGACTCAGATCCGGCTCATAGAGGAATACGGCAGATACTGGTGCGATAAATGTCTTGAATACATATCTTCTGAAACTCTCGAAGAATCTCCTGCCTCTAAAGAAGACCAGCCGGAGGGAATAGTTCAATTCGCCGGCCTGCCGGAGAGAGAAAAGGCGGATTCTGAACCTCAAATCCCTGAGCCGGAAATACAAGATTCTCACATTACCGAACCGGAAAAAATAGAATTGGAAATAACTGAACCTGAAGCATCAGAGCTTGGAATAACTGAATCTACGATCTCCGAGCCTCAAATCTCCGAGCCTCAGATCACCGAGCCTCAGATAGAAGAAGTTCAACAGGTTATTGAGCCCGAAGAGGTTTCTCCAGCCCCTGAAGAAATCTCCGAATTCGAGTCAGTCGAGTCTTATGAAGAAAAAGCTGAAGAGGAGACCGAATCAGCCGTTCAAGACCAAATCTTGCCCTCGAACATTTGTCCAAAATGCGGGGCAGAGGTCAGATATATTGTCCAATACGACAGGTTTTGGTGTGACGACTGCGGTGAATACATGCCGGTCGGTTTCAAAACGGGAGATAAATCAGATGATTTTTCCGAAGCGGTATCTGTTGCCGAAAATGAAACCAAAATGTTTTCTGCCGAATTTGCCGAACCTTCTTTTGAAGATACGCAGATAACGGTGGAAAAAAGCAATCTTATTGAAGGGGAAGATATGGTCTCGCCGGTAGCGATTGAAGAAATTCCCCTCGAAGAGAATATTGAAGCGGAAAGCACGGAGTCTTTAGACAAGACTCTCGAACCTGATCTTGACCTCGATGAAGAGAAAGAAAAGGTTGACACTCTCGATTCTTCTGAACAGTTATCTGTTGTCAGCGCCGGAGAAACAGATAGCGTGGCGTTGTTATGCACTAAATGCGGGAAAAAAGCCAGATATATTGAGCAATACGACAGATATTGGTGCGATTCCTGCGGGCAGTATATGCCCGTGGGGTTCGGCAAAAAAGAAGAAAAGACCTCAGAACCGTCAATGAGCATAGCGGAACTCGAAGATGAAACGCCTTTAGATCAGTCCATGGAAAAATCTCTTGAGGTCGAAGAACCGTCAAAAGAACCAGCTCTGCAGCAGAATAGGCTCTCTTGTCCTCATTGCGCGCACAAAGTCAGGTTCATTGAACAGTATCAGAGATATTGGTGCGATAACTGCGAGAAATACATGCCTCTTGATTTCGGTCTTGAGAAAGTTGTGGTTGTCCCTCCCTCCTCTGAAGCTTTCGAGAAAATAGAAGAGAAAAAAGACGGTTCCATGAAATGCCCCAAATGCGGGAGCGAACCGAGATATGTTGAAAAATATAAAAAGTACTGGTGTGACAATTGCTCGGAATATCTTCAGCCTATATACGACAGGGAACCCTCTCTGGACAAATCGTCAAAATTTGTCTGCTCTGAGTGCGGAGAAAATCTCGTTCAATGCGAGCCCTGCAAGCATATGTGGTGCTCTCAGTGCGACAAGTGTTACCCCTTGAGTATGTTCAGCTGAACGCCGTTGGTCGAGTTTAACTTTTTTTCTGTTTGGTCTAATGGGATTTTCAGTAAAGCTAGAAATATTTGAAGGACCTCTTGAACTTCTCCTTTATCTTATCAGGAGAGACAGGCTCGACATATATGACATTCCTGTCTCTCACATAACAGACGAATATCTTTCTTACATAAGCGCGATGAGGGAACTCGATATCGAAGTAGCGGTTGATTTTCTTGAAATGGCTTCTCTGCTGATGAGAATTAAAGCGAGAGCCCTTTTGCCGTCAAAACAAAATGAAGAAATATCTGAACCCGATCTTTCAAAAGAAGAACTTACACAAAGGCTTCTTGTCTATCAGCAGTTCAGAAGCGCCGCTGCAAAATTCAAATCCTTTGAGTCCAGGGGTATTATGTATTACCCGATAAAACCCGCCGCAAGACCTCAAATAGAGGACTCTGAAAAATTTATGGACGTGATATTTCTGATTAACGCGGCGAGAGAATTATCTCAGAGATACAAAAAAATAAGATCGCTGAGATTTGTTTTGGATTTAATACCGCTCGAAGAAAGGATTGACAGAATCACTGACATAATGCTTGAAAACCCTTCCAGAGAAGTCGGCTTTTATGAAGTGCTCGACTCCAGATTCGACAAACCCTGGATAATAGTAAGTTTTATGGCTGTCCTGGAGCTTGTCAGGAATTCTTTTCTTTCGGTGGGACAAGATGGAACAAAAGGTAAGATATGGCTTCGGCTGAGAAGTTCATACAGAAAGTAATCGAATCGAGGCGCCTCGGGCAGAATTTCCTGTCCGAAGAAATCTGGCGGGAACCCTCTGAAATGCCTTCTTATTCAGACGCCGTCGAAAAAATAGAAAAAACAATCCATAGAGGAGGCAAGACGCTTGTTTGGGGGGATCAGGATTGCGACGGGATAACATCAGCAGCTCTGCTGCATCTGGCGCTCGAATCATCCGGCGCAGACGTGAGAACCTACATTCCCGACAGAAAAAAAGAAGGGATAGGGATGAACGTGGAGTCACTCGAGAAAGAAATCAAAACTTCAAAACCTTCACTTGTCATCACTGTTGACTGCTGCAGCCGGGATACCAGAGCCGCTTCCATTCTTAAAAACTCAGGAATAGATCTTGTCGTCACCGATCACCACGAGATCCCTTTTTCTTTTATAGACGGAAGGACTATTGTAAACTGCCGCAGAGAAGACAGCGCCTATCCTTTCGACGGGCTTTCGGGAAGTGGCGTTGCCCTTAAAATTGCTTTGCGGTTCTCACACGATCCGTATCTTTGGGTCTTGTCAGCCCTGGGAACCATAAGCGACAGAGTGCCTCTTTTAGACGAAAACAGGTCGATAGTGAAAAGATGTCTGAGTATTCTAAAAAAATTCAGGTTCGAATCAATAGACCTTCTATGCTCCGTTCAGGAATCACCACTGCCTGAAAATGTTGAAGACTTAAAAAAAATTGTAATATCCCCCATCTCATCTGATGTATCTGAAAACGGCGATTCAACTTCGTTCTTCTTTTTGACAAAAAAAATCCATAGAGACCATGCCCAGAAGATGGTTAATAGATCAAGAGACTGGAACGAAAACAGAGAGAAATATTGGTCAAAAGCATTAAAGATAAAAAAAACCGCAGGTCCTTTTATCCTAATAAGAGACGGCGAAATTCCCCGTGGAATACTCGGCTCTATCGCTTCGAGACTCTCTATAACCGAAGGCAAAAAAGTTTTTGCCCTGGGTGCACTCGATGATTGCGGATTTGAAACAATCGAAGCGAGAGCCTCTGAAGGAAATGCCCTCGAAGTGCTGGAGAAGAACAGCCACCTCTTTGAAACATACGGAGGACACAAAAAAGCCTGCGGCGCGAAGATAAAAAACTCGAATGTGGAAGAGTTTGTCCGAAACATCACAGAACTCCCGGAAGAAACTTTTTCAGCGAGAAAATTGAGAATAGACTTTTCAGCGGCAAAAAATGAAATGAACGATGAAGTATTGATCGCTCTCTCTTCTTTCGGACCTTTTGGACAGGATTTTCCGGACATTTCAATCCAAATACCCGACTTGGCTTCCTCCTCGCCTTTGGATGGTAAAAACATTTACATGCTCAATGAAAAAGCAAAACTTAGGGAAGCGACGGCTTTCGACGACGTCTGGATAACCCGATGAAAGATAAAAAGGAATCAAAAACTAAAAGTGAATCTTCGCATGCCTTGCCGGCGGCAAGACAGGTTAAATATCTGCCGTCGAAAGATACAAAATCACATCTTCCTGCAAAACTTTCAATTGTCGCCGACACATACGAGTCATATCTCGAAGATGTCAGAAAAGAGAAAATGCTTACCCCGAAAGAAGAAATCCAAATCGGGAAAAAGATAAAATACGGCGATTTGAATGAAAAGAGAGAAGCGGTCAACAAACTAGTCAGAGCGAATTTGAGATTTGTAATAAAAATCGCTCTTAGCTACGACCGGGAGAAGAAAATGATCACCGACCTTATTAACGAAGGAAACATAGGTCTTATAAAAGCGGCGAATAAATTTGATCCCGACAGAGGTTTGAAGTTCATTTCATACGCGGTGTGGTGGGTCAGACAACATATACTGCATTACATAATATCAAATCAGCGTTTAATCTCGATTCCCTTCAACAGAGCAGGTAAACTGAGAAAACTTCTGAAAGACGGCAGAGAATTGGGTCTTGACATTGAAAATTCCAATCTGACTGTCGAAGAGTTGGCAAAAAAACTCGATGTCAGCGCTAGAGATATAGAAGAGGCATACGCTTATGCTCAAAAAGATCTTTCAATAGATTCTTCAAGCTCGTATTTCAGCGACAATATGCTCGGATTCTATCCTTCTCCCGAAGAGTATTATCTGAACAAGGTAGAACAGCAGGAGTTGAACAAGCTGATGAAAGAACTGACAGACAGGGAACAGCTTATACTGAAGATGTATTTTGGCCTGCAGGATTACGCACCTTCTTCTTTCGAAAAAATAGGCAACGAACTCGGTATTTCGCGTGAAAG
>JAFGIG010000036.1 GCA_016929715.1 Caldifarciminota bacterium | reverse complement strand
GACGACTGGTGCATATATCCGATGTATGACTATGCGCATTGCATATCGGATTCGATAGAGGGAATAACTCATTCGGTCTGCACCCTCGAATTTGAAGATCACAGACCGCTGTATGAATGGTTTCTTGAACAACTCGATATGTATAAGCCCCAGCAGATTGAGTTTGCAAGGCTCAATTTAACTTTCACGGTGATGAGTAAAAGAAAACTCGGAATCCTCGTAGAAAAGAAACTCGTCTCCGGCTGGGACGATCCGAGAATGCCGACAATAGCAGGACTCAGGAGAAGGGGATATACGCCGGATTCCGTTAAAACATTCTGTGAAAAGATTGGAGTCGCAAAAAGGGAGAGCACAGTTGATTACTCGCTTCTTGAGCATTGTCTCAGAGAGGAATTGAACCTTAGGGCTAAAAGAGTCATGTGCGTCCTCGATCCCCTGAAACTGGTCATAGACAATTACGAAGACGGAAAGGTCGAATACATAAAGGCTCTCAATAATCCCGAAGACGAAAAAGCAGGAACGAGGGAACTGGCTTTTTCCAAGATCCTTTATATAGAGAGAAGCGATTTCGAAGAGAGTCCTCCCCCTAAGTATTACAGGCTCTCTCCGGGAAGAGAAGTCAGGCTTAAACACGCTTATTATGTCGTTTGCAAATATGCTGTGAAAAACGATGTTACCGGTGAAGTCGAGGAAATACATTGTGAATACGACCCGTTGACTAAAGGAGGGTCTTCCGAAGACAAGAGAAAAGTTGAAGGCACGATACATTGGGTTTCACAAAGCGATTGTCTTGAAACGGAGGTGAGGCTTTACGACAGGCTTTTCGAGGTTGAAGATCCGTCAGAGCCCATGGAAAACGGCGATTTTACTCTTAATATTGATAAGAAATCCCTCGTTATAAAAAATAATTCTAGAATTGAATCTTCAGTAAGGAATGCCTCTCCGGGTGAAATTTTTCAGTTCCTGAGAAACGGCTATTTTTGTGTCGATAAAGATTCCTCCGGCGCAAAGCTCGTTTTCAACAGATCTGTTTCTCTCAAAGACTCATGGACGAAGATACTCAAAAAGCTGGACCAAAAGTAATTCCGATAGACGGGACTCTCGACCTTCACTGTTTCGATCCCAGGGAAACAGAGAGCCTTGTGCGTGAGTATCTCGAACAGTGCAGGCTAAAAGGTATAAAAGAAGCGAGAATAATACACGGCAAGGGAAAAGGGATTCTGATGAAAAGAGTCCATTCTATACTCGACAAGATAGAGTTCGTGAGGTCTTACAAAAGAGCTGACGATTATGCAAGTTCGTGGGGGGCGACGCTGGTTCTGCTTGATTTAGAAGACAAATTATTTTCATAGATTCATCAGTATCAGTGAGATGCAAATAAGCACCAAAGCGAGGTATTTGCACCGGGATATTCTTTCCCTGAAAAATAAAGCTCCGGCAAGAGTCATCGTCAGGATGCTGCCCACGGAATATACTGAAAAAGCGACTGCTGCGGGGTAGAACTTAAAAGAAGAAATCAGAAAATAAGAAGAAAAAAGATTAGGAACACCGACGAGAATGCCTGCGGCGGCGCTTTTTAGAAAAATATTTTTTTTTCGCAGACGGAACCCTCCGAGCGAGGCAGAAAGGACAAGAGCGGTAGAAAAAACACAGAAAAGAAAGAGCCGTTTATAGGATTCAGGAGCGAAATTTTCGAATAGCTTGTTCGAAAATTCAGCCGCACCTACTGAAAAAAGAACCCAAATAAAAACAAGTGCGTGTTTCTTGCCGGAACTGAGACCGCCTTTTTGCCCTGATATGATGAGCAAAGACGCTATCGAAAGCGCCGTGCCGGCGGTTTTAGCCGCCGACATTTTTTCCCTGAAAAGAAAAAATGAAAGCACGACCGGCAAAACAGCGCCTAGTTTAGACACAGCTCCAGTCAAAGCCATACCGTTTTCTTTTATGCTCGACTGGATGGCTAAAAATCCGGAGAGGTAGAGGATGCCGCCTGCCAGACCGGTCGTCAGGGACCACAGGACGAAAAATTTCTCCGTTCCACTCGTAAAAAAACCCGTCAAGCCGTGTCTTGATCCATGATCTAAAATTCCAACGGCTGTTTGCGAGGAAAAATTTTCCGCCATAAGAAGCGCTGAGGCGATCAAAAAAGCCGATAAGTAATTGAATGAAGCGACTTTTAGCCTTTCACATTGTTTTTGTTCGGATATTTTCAATATAGCCGCGACAGATGAACTTGAAAGGACCGCGAGAAGCAGATAGATCATAGATTTATTCTGTTGAAGCTCTGAACCTCAGAGCTCTTGCTGTAGCGAGATAAAACACTAAAAATGTTATAGAAGACGCGGCGGATACTGCGAGCGAAAGCTTGAAGCTTAAAAAATGCGCCGAAAGAAGATCGGATAAACGCAGAACAATATAAATTGCTGATGCCGGAAGGACAGATGAAAAAAGCGTTTTCAATGCTCCTTCGGACAGATTCACAAAAGAGACTTTCGCGTAACGGAGGTGAAACATCGATAAAAGACAAAGAGAATTGAATATGCTTGCCAGAGAAACCGAGAAAGCCAAACCGTTTATGCCCATTTTTTGCCTGACAGCGAGGACAGTGAATACATTTAAGGCGCTTGACAGAAAACTTATGGCGACGGGAATTTTCGTGTCTTTCATCGAATAAAAAGTGTTGGATAAAATCTTTACGAATGAGGTCCCTGCTATACCCAAGAGAAACCAGCCAAGAACATCCGCTGTCGCGGCAGTGTCGCTCGGAGTGAACATTCCGTGCTGGTAAATTATGCGGACAAGATGGTATCTGAGAACCCACATAAGAGCGCAGACAGGGAAGACAAAGAACATGGCTAAGCGGAGAGATTTTGTCAAAACAGAGAGGACAAGATCGGTTCTCATTGAGGAGGCGTGCCTCGCGGTCTCGGGCAGGGCGACTGTCGCAAGACTGACTCCGACGATACCGAGGGGAAAGGTCATCAGCCTGAAAGCGAAAGAGTAGTGAGAAACCGCGCCATCGCCCATGTGAGTAGCAAAAGCTTGGTTTACGGCGACGTTTATTCTCGTTGCCACGTAACCCAGAGCGACAGGCAGAAAAAGAAAAAGAGATCTGCGGACTGATATGTCGTTAAAATGGACAGACAATCTGTATCTGAATCCTTCCTTGACTGAAGCTGGGAGCATCACGGCAAATTGCGCGATGGAACCGGCGAGAATACCGGCAGCGAGAGGAACAGGCGAGAGGTTTTCCGAGCCTTTCAAAACCTTGAAAAGAAACAAGGTGACCATAATGGAGACGAGATTCCAAAGAGCCGGCGCGAGGCTTGTTATTGAATAATGCCTGAAATAATTCAACAAACCCATGACGAGGGAAGTCGATGATGAAATTATTAGAATAGGAAAGAGGATTTTGACGAGAAAGACGGTCTGTGTCTGTTTTTCTCCTGAATAGCCCCCGGCAAAGACAGAAACTATATAGGGCGCAAAAATAATGCCTAAGGCGCAGAGGACGCCGGAAAGGAAAATAAGGATATTCAAGAGATTTACGGCGAAGGCAAACGCTTTCTTTTTACCCTCTTTTTCGTTGACATCTGAAAAAACAGGAATGAACGCGGCGTTCATCGTTCCTTCAGAGATAAATTCGAGTATCATTCCTGGAATGATGTAAGCTGTCCTGAAGGTGTCCATAGAACCGCCGGCGCCGTAGAGAGCCGCATAGACTATTTCTCTTATCAGCCCCAGAACTCTGCTGACAAAGACGCCGAATGAAAACTTTCCTGCACTTTTCAGAAGGCTTTTAGTTTCCGAAGACTGTCTTGTTTTGGAAGTCATACAGAGTAAAAATATCAAATATGGCGCTATTTCAAAAGCTCAATCTGCCGGCAAAGCACAAAGAACCGCAATCATAAAGATGCTCTGGGAAAGCGATTGACTTATTATCTTTACATATTATCATTAAATGTAGTTCTTGTTGTCTGTTCATTGTTTAATTTCGTGAGGGAAGTTTTTTGAAAATCAAGCCCTTGGGTGCCGTCAGGACAGTGACGGGGTCAATGCATGTCGTCGAATCCCATGGAGGGAAAAGAATACTCCTCGATTGCGGCCTCTATCAAGG
>JAFGIG010000035.1 GCA_016929715.1 Caldifarciminota bacterium | reverse complement strand
GGCAATTCATGTGGTTCCAACCTAAACAACATGATTTGATCCAAGTATTTCCTCCGTCAATTGTCTTATACATCCGGGTTGTGTCTTCCCAGATATTTTCATCAACATCAATCGTAAGATAGCCTACTGTGTCGTTGAGAAACTGGATATCGCTGATGGCAAGAGTATCGTCAACACTTATTTCTGTCCAGCCGTATAAAGAAGCCGCAAAAAAGGAAAACGCTGTAAGCAATGTTCCAAGTCTTAAGATTTTCATAATTTCCTCCTTTACAAAAAAGCGCCTCTCCCCGTGTATCGAAAAGAAAGGTATAAAGATTAACAAAAACACTGATATCAAAATTCTCACTAATTCTTCTTGCATTCATTTTGTAATTGAAATATAAAACAACAGGTAGAAAAAAATTTTCCTGATTAAGTACTTTACATTTATTTTACAACTTTCGTTCAATAATTGAGATTAAAAAAATAACTTATTTTTTGAAGCCTCCCAGGACCCGCATCTCCTTAATATAACAATGTCACTGGATTTCATATACTTAATTAACTGCATTTCAGACACTCCAAGACTAAGAGTTCTTTTTTATTATTATTGACAGGAGAAAAGAGATAAAATAAAAAAAAATGGAGGCTTATAATGAAATTATTGCTCTTTTCTGCTTTTACTTTTCTGAATCTCAATTTATTTGCTCAGATCACGGATGGACTTTATGTAAGTTCGGAAGATTCCTTCAAAGAGAATTTCTACCTAAACATCAGAGGCGACAGTGCGACTCTTTACGGATGGGATTTACTTGTCTTTGTTGGCACGTCAAGAACTGACACCATACACTATAAAGCTTGCGCCGAATTTTCAATGCTGGACAGTTCATACATCTCTATGAATTTCGAAAATCATGAATTTTCACAGAAATCATTTTTATCTGAAAATTTCGACAGCACGGATATAATCGCTGAAAATGACTCCGGGTTAGTTTTCCCTTACCTAAACATGTTCGGCGGGATTAAGGACGGTAAATTATACATGTACGCAGTTAAATTCATCTACCTGAGCAACACTGATAATTTCATATTTGAACTTCAAACCGAAACCTCGTCACTGTTTTCTGCGATAATCCAGGGTTTTAATCCACCTGACAGTACTGACACTATAAAATCCCTCTTCGAGACATACCCCGAATTCTTCGAATCCGATTACGACACAACGGGTATGATTGAATGCACCGCGTTGCTTGACGGTGTTTGGCCGACAGGCAAGTGCAGACAGTCCTTCGTGTTTACATTTAAAGTCCTCGACGGTCTGGACGACTCGCTTACCGACAAGGGAAAGATATCGATTGAACTATGGGATAATGAAGCGTTTTGTTTTATGAAATACATGGAATTTAATGAAACAGAAGAGGACGCCGTCAGCACCTCTTATTACGGCTTGATCCTCCCCGACAGAGATATAAATCTTGTCCTTAAATTGTTAAAAAAATACAGCCCAGGTTATTATTATGTTGTAGATGCAGTTTTGCTGAAAGACCAGGATTGAATACGCCGATTTTTGATATAACAGTTAACCCTCTGGAATGATTTTTTTTTGTAATACGTATACAAATATAATATATAATATACTTGAATATATTATATTATATGTTATAATTGACTGAAAAAGGAGAATTTTCTGTCCCAGTTATCACTTTACATAGAAAAAGAACTTCTTTCCAGAATAGAAAAAGCCGCAAAAAGAGAAAATAAATCGATTTCTAAATGGGTTTCGTCCAAACTCGACGTTGCTCTGAACAAATCGTGGCCCACGGGCTATTTTTCTTTATACGGGATTCTTAAGGAAGATGACATCCAAAGACTAGACCAAACCCAATTTATGCAAGACATAAAGAGAGAAACTCTTTGACGTATTTTCTCGACACAAACATCTGCATATACTTTTTAAAAGGAAAAAACAATAAAATCCTGAAAAATATTCAGAAACTGAATCCCTCAGAAATAAAAATTCCTTCAGTTGTCAAAGGCGAACTTCTTTTGGGTGCTTTAAAAAGTCAAAACTCAAAAAGAACAATGGAAGCCGTTAAAAGTTTTCTTTTCCCCTTTGAAATAATACCTTTTGACGACTCTGCGTCGGAAATCTACTCAAACATTAGATTCATTCTTGAAAAGTCAGGAAAAACAATCGGCCCCAACAACTTCATAATAGCTTCCATAGCCTTATCCAGAAAAGGCTTTTTAGTAACAAATAACGAAAAAGAATTCAAAAGAATTCCTGGACTGAAAATCAGGAATTGGACGAGATAGAAAAGACTCTTATTGATTTTTGAAAGAATCGGGATGAAAATAGTAAAATGAATCTTTATATATATACTGTATGTCTTTTTCTGACATTCGCCAAGACTCTGAACTTTTTGTCTATGGTGTCAAAAAATACTTTTAATGAAAAAGAAACCAATTCTCTCCAAACTTTTTTAAAAAAGTATGTAAGACCTGAAAATGCCCTTTGGCTGTCGTTTGTAATTTCACTTTTTATAATTTTTTTTGTGACTTTTATAGCTCTTATAGCTGATCCTTTCATAAAATCCCTCTATATATTGGCTGGAGCTATATTCTCAATAATTCAAGTATTTACAGCTTATATCAACTATATCGGAAAAAAGTTAAACTTTCTCGATTCTTTGAACAGAATTCTAAGTAAGAATTATTACTTCAAGACATTTACAAAAAATTCCCGAAGACGTTGATAAAGAATATCTGATTTTTATCTTTTAACCAGACCCGCCAAAAAACCACCGAGAACTGCTGAAGCCATACCGACGAACGTCCAAATATTCAGACCTCCTATAAAGCCGAACAATAAACCGGCAAGCGCCGTCACAACTCCGATTAAAATGCAGACGGGAAATGCGCTTTTGCCGGATCTTATGCTGGCGATAATCCCTCCTAAAAAAGTTCCAAAAACCATGCATATTGCAGTTATCATATCGACAGATTTTTCGGCAAAACTGTTTATCACCGCCTGATCGGGTGCGCCCCTGACGGCAAATCCCTGTATGGTCGCATACACCGTCACGACTATCACTGAACTTAAAAAAACAATGACGAGAGCGATAATTGAACCTAAAATCACTCTCAAAAAATCTTTTCCGGATATATTTAAACTCATTATCTCTCCTTTTCGGCTCTTCTAAAAATCCAACCCGGGATTTCGTCTGTCGAATCTCTTCTTTTTTTGTTCATCCGTGAGGGCTTTGTATAAGAATTCGTTGAACTCCTGGAGCCACAGGAGCTTGTTTTTTGGAGAAATCATCAGATTTCTTCTGATCCTCTCTTCTTCTGAGGGCCAGCCCCAAAATTCTTCTTTTTCAGTTTCCATTGATTTTTAAAATCGCTTTTAATTCTTTTATATCCGCCAAATCAATTTCTCTTCCGGCATGCTCTTTCATCTTTATCAGGTTTTCAGGAGAAATTACAGGTATAGAAAAATCCCCTATGTTTATTATTTCAGCGCTTTCATGAGCAGTCAAAAAATCAATGGGGCAATCAATAATCAGGTCTATTTGTTCGAACGATTTCAAATCTTTAATAAAACTGAATGCTTTCATATTCCTTTTGCTTATCCATTCATTTCTAATTTCGCTTTTTGCAAGATCATCCGCGTTCACAGGATGCCTGGGCGAATAGCCATTATTTTTCAAAACGTTTACAATTCGTTTTAAATTCTCGTCGCTCATTAATACTATCAAATCGAGATCCTGAGTAGATCTCATGCCCCCGAGAAGGTTGAATGCAACTCCTCCGACAACGACAAATTGAATTTCGTGATTATTGAACTCTCTGAATATATCTTCGTAGAACATCTGCATGTCTTTTTGATGATTTTCAAATATTATATAATTGCAGACGATAAAAAACACCAATTATTACCGCCTTCATCGTCAATAAAGACTCCCTAAACCTCATTTTTGAAAAAAACCTCAATTCTCATGAAAATTTTGTGAACACCAAGACCAGACCTCTGTTCTCTATTGAAAGAATTGTCGTAATAAGACATAATCTTCTATGGAAAATTATATTGAAGCCATCGACCTCACAAAAAATACGGGGATTTCATCGCTGTAGATGAGATCACATTCCACGTCAATAAAGGTGAATTTTTCGGTTTTTTAGGACCAAACGGCGCCGGAAAGACCACTACAATCAACATGCTTGTCGGTATGGCAAAAATCACTTCGGGAAAGCTTTTTTACAAGGATGAGGATCTTACAAAAAACATAAAAAAAGCACAGCGGTTTTTCGGTGTGGTAGCCGACGAGAGCAATTTATACGACGAGATGAGCGGCTACGAAAACCTCTGCTTTTGCGCATCTCTATTCGGAATTCCAAAAAAAACAAGGGAAAGAAAAGCAATTGAGCTTCTCAAAGCTTTTCAACTGACAGAAGCTGCAAATAAGAAATTCAAGGCATATTCAAAGGGCATGAAAAGAAAATTGACCATAGCCGCCGCTATAATTCATGAACCCCGGATATTGTTCATGGATGAACCGACAACAGGCAAAGACATTGCGAGCGTCAGGCAGATACGGAACATGATCAAAGACCTCCATAAAAAAGGGACGACTATTTTTTTGACGACGCATTACATCGAAGAGGCAGAAAGACTCTGCGAAAGGGTTGCCCTGATAAACAAAGGGAAAATAATCAGAATTGACACAGTCGCTAATCTAATCGAGCAGACAAGAGAATCAAACATCACAGAGATTTCTTTTGAAGAAAACTCCCTTGATAAAAATATGATTCTGGAAAATTTTGGAAAGAAATTCAGCAATTTGGAATATGTCCTAAAAAATGAAACTACAATAAAAATTTCGAGCAAGGAGAAAATTGACATCGCGCCTATAGTAAACCATCTGTCTGAAGAAGGGTTTTGGGTAAACGACGCAAAACTGATAAAACCTACTCTGGAAGACGCTTTTGTCCAAATAACGGGAATAGAAATCGATTTGATGAAGAAAGAGAAAAAATGAAATCACTCATCCCCTTTTGGAATATTCTCGTCAAGGACATGAAGAATTACTACCTGAAACCCCCAAACATAAGCTGGGGAATAATTTTCCCTTTTGCCTGGATGCTGATGATGTTCATAAAGACGAAAAGCGCTTTTGATATTAATCAGGTTTTTCCGGGGATTGTCGCCATGTCAGTCCTTTTCGGGACGACTTCAATGCTATCGGTGACAATCACTTTTGAAAGAAAATCCCGTTCATTCGAAAGGCTTTTGCTCGCTCCGATTAAAATTGAACTGCTCGTAACATCGAAAATAACAGGGGCGATACTTTTCGGCATTTTCAACAGCACAATACCAGTTTTAATATCAGTATTGTATTTTAAAGCTCCGGTCGCGAATTGGTTTTTTCTTGCGACCGGCATAGTTTTCTTGTCCATTATTTCAACTCTTCTCGCTTTGTTCATCTCGGTTTCGGCAAAGGAGGTTTTTGAGGCGCAGACCTATTCGAATTTTTACAGGTTTCCCATGATTTTCCTCTGCGGCCTTTTTGTCCCTGTTTCAGCCCTGCCCATTATATTTCGGCCCCTGTCTTATATTCTGCCCGTGACATACGGTGTTGATGTTTTACGTTATTCAATTGACAGCACAAACAATCTCACTCCTCTGCTCAGCATCATCGTATTGACCGCTTTTTGCCTTTTCCTTTTTTATCTCAGCATTTTCAACATAAAGAGAAAGTGGATTCTGTAAACTTTTTCGCTATTAACAGGAATTATTTGTAGAAAAGACATTGAGAATTATACACAAAAACATAGTAAAAAAATGGTTCAGAAAATTGTCAAAAGTCCAATCGCCAGTAATCCAGAATTTGATTCAAACCGCAGGCTGTCCGGATCTTGAACTTCCAATATGGAAGAGCCTCGACGATGCCGTTGTAGAAACGGTTGTGAGTCAAATGCTGTCATCAAAAGCCGCTAATTCAATAATTAGGAAGCTATACGAAAATTTTCAAACCTCGGAAATACTTATAAACCACATCAAAAAATCGAAATCAGATGAACCTTTATTTGGATTGTCCTCTAAAAAACAAAAATCTTTGCTTTTTTGGGCAAACTCTTCAACAAGAAAAATGCTCAGAGATAAAGATATCAGAGAATACAAAGAATTGGAAAAATACTTTATAGACATCTGGGGTTTTGGCAAATGGTCTGTTGACATGCTCGGTATATTTTATTTCTGCCTTCCGGATGTATGGCCTTCAACCGATTTAAAAATAAAAAAATTTATCGATTCAAAATTCGGCGGCGAGAAACCCTTATCGATAAACGGTTTAGAGACAATTACATCTCTTTGTATTTGGCACGGAACAGGATAAAAGAAATGTTGGTCGATTAATTTGAGTAAAAACATTTTTTTATCATGAGACCGGACAAGGGAAAACCATACTACAGCGCATACGACAAAAGGTATAAATCCGTCTATTCGCAGGGAGTTGACTACTGGAGCAGTTTTCCTGAAGTTATCGAGGGTGTTATAACTGTTCTTACCTCGCTTTTACCTGTAATTTCCACCGCCGATAATATGAAACTGATTGAATTAGGATGCGGCGAAGGATGCTATGCCGGGCATATTTCAAAAATGGGAATAAAATACACGGGCTTAGACATATCCGAGACAGCTGTCAGCAAGGCAAAAAAAAGATTTGACGACAGAAAAATTAAATTTATTTCAGGTGACATGACAGTTTGCAGGGAAATAAAAGAAAATGCTTTCGATTTCGCATTGGACATTAGTTCACTACATATGCTTGTTGTAGATCAAGACAGAAACAAATACTTGAGCACTGTTGAACGAATACTGAAACCCGGTGGGAGGGCAATTTTCTTAAACGAGTCATACAGAGAAAACTCAATAAAATGCCGAATTGAAACTTATGAACAATGGCTTTCTATTTCGGGGACGGATGTTGACTCTTCTGAAACGCGTAAGGCTTTTCAAAACGGTTTGCCCATAAATATCGATATTCCGAGGATTGCCTGTAGACCCAAATCAAAAGACCAATACCGAGATGAAATTCTATCTCATGGATTCAAGAATTTTACCGTCCTATCACACACCGAATCTTCAATTTCTTTCACTGCAATAAAGGGCAAGAATCAGGTTCAGTCCTGAAAATTATTCACTGATCACTTGGATATTAAATATCCCAAAAGAATAGTTGTATAAGTCATTATTCTTAAAAATTACTTTTGACCAACAACCATCATTTCAATATCATCTGGCTCCAAATCCTGATAATTAAAATTACCTGAAGAGCATCCGTAAATATTGATC
>JAFGIG010000034.1 GCA_016929715.1 Caldifarciminota bacterium | reverse complement strand
CTGCAGAAAATCCGCCAGTCGCCGGATTCAAAAAAACTACAAGACCTTATGGGGGTAAAAAATGGCTGAAGTGCTTATTCTGACAGGTTCAAAATCGGATTCTGAAATTTCTGATGTTGTGAAAGAGACCCTTGAAGCTTTCGGCGTGGAAAATGTTGTCGAGATTTCTTCGGCTCATAGAACCCCTGAGAAGACCTCCGACTTGGCTAAAAACGCTCAAAACAGAGGTTTCAAGATTATAATAACCGTGGCGGGTTACTCGGCTCACCTCGGGGGAGTGGCGGCGAGCTGGACAAATCTTCCTGTTATCGCAGTTCCCGTTAGTTCTTCTCCATTAAAAGGAATAGACAGTATTCTTTCGACAATTCAGATGCCGGCTGGAGTTCCGGTGGCGACGATGAGCCTCGACAAAGCGGGTGCGAAAAACGCCGCTGTTTTTGCCGTTGAGATACTCGCGCTGTCTGATCCGGAACTTTTAGAAAAATTGAAAAAATACAAGGAGGATTTCTCACGCCCCTAAAAGAATGCGGAACACTCAGGGCTCTTTTTGCTCTTTTGTCGGACGAACCGGTTCTGATACCGACCGATACAGTCTGGGGCATCGCTTTCTGGGCTGAAAGCAAAATAGCCTATGAAAAAACTATGACAATCAAAGAGAGACCTTTTGAAAAGAAAATCCCCCTGCTGTCTTATTCAATAGAAAGCGCTTATCGTCTCTTTGAAAAATTCGACCCCAAACTTTACGGTCTGACCCAGAAATACTGGCCCGGACCTCTGACAGTAGTCGGCAAAGCCTCAAAAAAGATCCCGGAACATCTTCTTGACGATAAAGGGAAAGTCGCGGTGAGGGTTCCCAGAAAACCTGCTCCGATCAATTTAATAAAAGCGCTTGATTTTATAGGAGCGACATCTGCAAATGTTTCAGGGGAAAAAACTCCGTCAGCCCTTTTAGAAATCTCAAAAATGTTTCCGAAACTGGATATTCTCGAATTGGATGTGAAGCGTAAAATCGCGAAAAAACAACCCTCTACCGTGATAGAAACTCAAAAAAATAAAATCATTATATGGAGGAAAGGTGAGATAAGTCCGTTTGTGATCAGTTCTTTTACCGGAATGGATGTCCGTTATGAATCGGATGAACCTCTTTCTATCCTTTTTGTCTGTGAGGGCAATACATGCAGGAGCCCGATAGCCGAAGCTTTGTTCAGGAAAAAAGCCGGGAAGTTAAAGATTCCCGTCGAAGTCCAATCTGCCGGGGTGAAAATTTCAAAGGACAGTTCAGATTATTCGGATAAAGCCAAAAGAGCACTTAAAGAAATGCATGGAATTGATCTGGAAGGAAAGCCAAAAAAACTCAGCAAAGCCTACGCCGAAAGGGCTGATCTTATTCTGGTTATGGACGCCAAGATCTATAACAAAGCTAAAAAAATCGGCGGAGAGGATAAGATAAAACTGCTGTCGGAGTATTCGGGTGAAAAAAAAGCGGTTTCCGATCCTTGGAACAAAGAGTATGAATATTACTGCGGCACGACAGACGAAATCCAAAGGCATATTGACAATTTGTATAAATATCTCTCGGAAAGAATTTTCCCTCTCACTCAGAATAGTAAAAATGAGGAAACAGAAAAGGAGAAAAGACAATGACGCGGGAACAAATCCAGGACAAAATAAGAGCAAACATTATTATTAAAGATGAAAAAGAGTGTCTGGCATGTGGGAAGGCGTTTGAAATAGCATCCGAGCTTGGAATCGAACCTTCAGAAATCGGAAAAGTCTGCAATGGGCTCAAAATAAAGATTGTAGCCTGTCAGCTTGGTTGTTTCAAATAGCTATCATAAAATTATTACCCAATGATTTTAAAAATATATTGGCTTTTAATCTAATGCCGGAACCGGATTTTTATGTCAGAAGAAATACTGAGGTGCTGAATTAAAATTATTACAATCTCAGGATCGTGTAGCGGAGTAGGCAAGACCAGGACTCTCAGGGCATTGCTCCAAAAGATGCCGAAAGAAAAAACGGTGGCTCTCAAATTCGGGCATGGAAAGATTAAAAAGGAAAGGCCTGAAAAGCTTTTTACGGACATGAACGAAGGACTGTCTTTCATATCACGTCTTTCCCGGGAAAACCTCGTTGAATATCTTCTCGTCGAAGGCAATTCAGTTTTGAAATATATAGATCCCGACGTTTCCGTTTTTATAGAAGGTGACTGCGGAGAAAATAAAAAAAGCGCAGAAACAGCGAAAAAACTCGCCGATATAATCGTGCTCTAAGTTTTCAAAGATAGAGATCCTGAGCGCCCTGTTCAATAAGCTGAAGGTTATTAGTTGTTTTCTTTTTGACATCGTTGGAAGGAATTTCTTCGAGCATTTTTTCAATAAGCCTGCTTCCTTTATACCTTAGAGATTCCGAGGCATAATTCACGAGATATTCCTTGAATGTCGAAAGAGCGTTGGGAAGGCAGTATAGTTTTATCAACCCGGGTTTGGCAAGATCCATGAAATCCTTGCCTGTTCTGCCGAGTCTGTAGCATCCGGTGCAGAACGAAGGAACATAGCCGTAGTCAACCATGTCTTTAATGACTTCTTCAAGGTTTCTGTGATCGCCCAGCGAAAACTGCCCTCCGGAAGATTTTTCTGTGTATCCTCCGGGATTTGTTCTCGACCCGGCGCTGATCTGGGAGATGCCGAGGCTGAAAGCATTTCTCCTCATTTCAGGCGTCTCTCTCGTGCTTAAAATCATTCCGGTGTATGGGACGGTTATCCTGAGAACGGCGATTATCTTCATAAAATCTTCATCGCTGAGGCTGAACGGCGGATGAGACGCGATGTATGATCCCGTTGCCGGTTCGAGGCGGGGTATTGAAATTGTGTGGCAGCCGACGCCGAATGCCTCTTCGAGGTGTCTTATGTGCTGCAGCAGAGCGAGTATTTCGAATTTATAGTCGTATAATCCGAACAGGATTCCAACACCGACATCGTCTATGCCGGCTTCCATAGCTCTGTCCATTGCGGTGAGATGAAATACATAATCGGATTTGGGACCCTTGGGGTGCATTTTTTTGTATGTGTCCCAGTGGTAGGTTTCCTGAAAAAGCTGATATGTTCCGATTTTAGCATCTTTGAGTCTTTTGAACTCTTCGACGGAAAGAGGGGCTATGTTAATGTTTATTCTCCTGATTTCACCGTCTCCGATTTTGACTGAGTAAATTGTATCAATGGCTTTGATTGAATAATCAAGAGCTTCGTTTCCGAGACCTTCACCGGACACGAGAAGGACTCTTTTGTGTCCTTGACTCACGAGAGCTTCGACTTCTTTTTTTATCTCATCGGTCGTAAGGGTCTTTCTTGTAATCTCAGAATTGCTTTTCCTGAACGCGCAATACAGACACTCGTTATTGCAAAGGTTCGAGACATAGAGAGGGGCGAAGAGAACAAGCCTTTTTCCGTATATTTCGTTTTTGATATAATTCGCAGTGTCCAAGAGCATCTGCCTGAGCTCAGAATCTTGTGTCATAAGGAGTCTTTCGGCTTCCTCGTGGGATATGCCTTTGAGCTCCTTCGCGTGTTCAATTATGTCTTCAATTTCAGATTTATCGGGTTCCCTTACATTTTGAAGGATATCGTAAATCTTTTCATGATCTATGAAAGCCGTGTCCATAGCTCCCTCCTTTCACAATTCGGCGAACTTCGCCATTTTCTTTCTTATGTCAAAACCCGGTGAAGAGGTTTTTTTATCGAACATCGAATATATCTGCGGAAAAGGCTTCAGAGCTCTCGGGAAAACAGATTTGAGGTAAGATATTAGCACCCCGTAGTTGGTTATACTGACGCCCGCAGAGAGCGCTTTTTCCTGTCTTTTGAGCATTTCTTTCCTGTTAAGTGTGCAAGCGCCGCAGTGGACGACGAGTTTGTATTCTTCAAGATTAGAGGGGTATTCGCTTCCCGGGAATGTCTTTATATCCAGTCCGCCTCCGACTTGTGAGTTGAGCCATCTGGGAATTTTTACTCTGCCGATGTCGTCTTCCAGAGGGTGATGAGAGCAGGCTTCGGCTATGAGAATCTTGTCCCCAGTTTTGAGATTTTTGACAGACAGGACGCCTTCGACCATCTGTCTGAGATCGCCTTTCTGCCTTATTGAGAGAATGGAAAAAGAAGTCAGCAGTATGTCGCTGGGGACATCTGCAGCCACCTGAGGAAAGACCTGTGAGTCGGTTACGACGAGAGCAGGCTTTTCCCTGAGTTTGGCAAGCGCTGACGGCAGTTCTCTTTCCTTGCACATCATCGGTATGGCGTCGGAATCGAGAATGTCCCTGAGAGCTTTTATCTGCGGCATTATCAGCCTTCCTTTTGGAGCCCCTAAATCTATCGGCGTCACCAGCAAAACTATGTCCTGCGGGTGTATGAGATCTGAAAGAAAAGGCCTTTCCCACTCCGTCGGTGCGGTTTGGATTATCCTGTTTTTAAGTTCGGATATACCTTTCCCTTCTGTCGAAACCAGCCCAATGAAGGCTTTGCCTTTGAGCCATTTTTCGGTTTCTTTTGTGTATTTCAAATCTGTCTTGTTCAGAGCTATAATATATGGAATTCCTTCTTTTTCGAAATTTTCGATGAGCTTATCTTCAAAATCAAAATCAACCGATGCTGATTCCACTATCAAAACGGCAAAATCCGTTTTTTCGAGAATGTTCTGCGTCCTCTCTTTTCTGAGCTTTCCAAGTCCTTCCTGTGCGTCGTCAATTCCTGCTGTGTCTATGAGGACTACGGGTCCCAAAGGAGAAAGTTCCATGGATTTGAATACAGGATCTGTCGTCGTCCCGGGAACATCGGAAACTATTGCCGTGCTCTGGCCGCTGAGCGCGTTTATTAGAGAGGATTTGCCTGCATTTCTCTTGCCGAAAATTCCTATGTGGAGGCGGTCTCCTCTAATTGTTCTACTCTTCATCGTTTTCCTCCAGAATCGGCATCCCGGGAGATGCCATAACTTCGGGTCTCAGAAGTTTTTCGAGTTTCTCAGGTTCGATGAGTTTCTCCGATCTAATTATATCGAGTATGCTTTTACCTTCTCTGCGTGATTTTAAGATTATCTCGGACATCCTGTCGTGTCCGATTGAGGGAGAGAGAAGAGTTGCGACAGCGGGTGAGTTTTCGATATACATTTTTATTTTCTCAAGATTCGGAGAGATCAAGAGGGTAGATTCGGAAAGTTTAAGGATTAGAGCAGAGAGCATTTCGAAGTTTTCGAGAAGAACATGCGCTATATAAGGAAGGAATTGAGGGAGTTCGAGGTTGCTCTCTGAAGCGGCGGTGGAAACCGAATGATCGAGTGCGATGACATGAAGGCATATCTGCTCTGCCGCTTCGAAAATCACGGGATTGACCTTCCCCGGCATTATTGAAGAACCTACCTGCAGGGAGGGGAGAAGGAGCTCTCCTAATCCGCAGTCAGGACCGCTCGATAAGAGTCTTATGTCGGAGGCGAATTTCTTAAGCGACACGGCTCCACTGCGGACTATTCCGGAAATTTCTACTATCTGGTCTATATTTTGAGTGCCGTCCACGAGATTTCTCGACAGAGTGAGGGGTTCTTCGGTGATGTCTCTCAACTCTTCTATTACATGGGCTGAATATTCTTTGTCGGCGTTTATTGAAGTCCCGACCGCGGTTCCGGATATGTTTACTTCCCTTATCCAGTCCACAGCTTTGTCGAGCCGCCATCTGAATCTGGCTATGGCGTCCGCCCAAGCGGAAAATTCCTGACCAAGGGAAATAGGCATGGCATCTTGAAGTTCGGTTCTTCCGATTTTTAATATTCCTGAAAATTCTTTTTCTTTTTTCTGAAGGCAGGATAGAAAATATTCCGCGGAAGAGTGCAGCTTCCTCAGAGCTCCGAGAAGGGAAACTCGCACTGCCGTCGGATAGACATCATTTGTGGACTGAGAGAGGTTGACGTCTTCGAGAGGGGAAATCAAGCAGTATTCACCGTATTTTTTTCCTGAAAAAACAAGAGCGTAGTTTGCTATGAGTTCGTTTGCCGCCATATTGGAGGAAGTCCCAGCCCCGCCTTGGAAAGGATGGATGGAAGGCGCGACGGGTTCTGTTTTTGCAAGCAGAATATCGCATGCCGCTAATATTGCGTCGGCTTTTTCCTTTTCGAGAAGTCCTGCTCTGAAATTCGCCGTAGCGCAGGCTTTTTTTACCTTGATTATATTTCTGAAAAGATCCTCCCTCATAACTGCCCTCGAAAACATGAAATTATCCTGGGCTCTCTTTGTATGTATCCCGAAAGGATAATCGTCGGGAAGTTCCATTTCACCGAGAAAATCTTTTTCAATTCTCATGACTGCTCTCTGTAAAAAGTTCTTTTTTCGAAAGCAGTGTCTTTACCTCCACTCCTTCGAGATTCCCCAGCTTTCCCGTAAGCGAACCGAGTTCGTCAGTCGTTCCTTCGAAGACAACTGCAATCAAGTTTATTTTTGGAAAGCTTTTGACCGAAGGTATTCCGAGTCTCCCTCTTATGCTCGCGGAAAAATCAGAAAGGACATTGTTTACGTCTTTTGCTTTTTCCGGAGAATATATGAATATACCCACGACCCCGATGCGCAAAAAAGATCTGCTCTGGTCCGATGACTGGGAATTTATTTTCAAACTTCTTCTCCTTTGGTCAGGTAATTATTGCCCAAAAACCCTTCCGTCAGAATACTCTGTTTTCATACTTTATAAGAAGTTTCATGTCAATATATTATTAAATCCAGCTTAAAAACACCTAAACTTGACACTGCTGAAAATGAGCCGTAAAATAAATACCTATTCAGGTAAAGTGATAATATAACCATTAAATAATGAGAAAAGGAGGAGCGCTTGTCCAGTGAAAAGCAGATACTCTCTACATGTATCTATTGTGGATGCGGATGCGGTTTCTACTTTAAAGTGAAAGACGGCAGGATAAACGGCGTCGTTCCGAGCAAAAACCATCCCATCAACAAAGGAAGCCTCTGCATAAAAGGATGGAACGCTTCGGAGTTTGTCCATCATCCCGATAGGCTTACCGAACCTTTAATCAAGGAGAACGGGAAGTTCAGAAAAGCTTCCTGGAAAGAAGCCCTGTCGCTCACGGTTAAAAAACTCAAAGAGCACAAAGAGAAATCAGGACCGGACAGTCTCGCGTTTTTCGCTTCGGCAAAATGCTCGAACGAAGAGAATTACCTTTTTATGAAACTCGCGAGGGCGGTTTTTAAAACTAACAATGTAGATCACTGCGCCCGTCTTTGACATTCCTCTACTGTGGCGGGTCTCGCCGCAACGCTGGGTTCGGGAGCTATGACGAATTCCGTTGGAGAGTTCGAAGACTGCGAAGTGTTTTTAGTCACAGGCTCAAATACGACCGAACAGCATCCTCTTATAGGCTCGAGGATTATCAACGCTGTCAAAAATAAAGGCGCTACTCTTATTCTCGTGGACCCGAGGAAAATACAACTTTCAAAACACGCCAAGTATCATCTTTCACCGAGGTGCGGCACTGATGTGGCATGGCTGAACGGGATGATGAACGTAATAATAAAAGAAGGCATCGAAGACAAAGAATTTATCCAGAATTTCACAGAAGGCTACGAAGAGCTTAAAAAGGCAGTCGAAAAATATACTCCCGAATACGTCGAAAAAATAACGGGCATCCCCGCGGGGCAATTGGCTGAAGCCGCAAGGGCTTTCGCCCGTAGCAAAAAATCGAGCATACTGTATTGCATGGGCATAACCCAGCATACAACTGGAGTGGACAACGTAAAATCCTGTGCCAACCTTGCCATGCTGACAGGGAACATAGGAAAGCCTTCAACGGGGGTAAATCCGCTACGCGGTCAAAACAATGTCCAGGGAGCATGCGATATGGGAGGCCTTCCCAATGTCTACTGCGGTTATCAGAAAGTGACAGACCCGAAGGCAAAAGAAAAATTCGAGAATGCATGGAATGTTACAGGCTTGCCGGACAATGTCGGCGTGACAGTAACCGCGGTTCCTAATCTCGCGGCAGAAGGCAAAATAAAAGCGCTTTATGTTTTAGGCGAAAATCCAATGGTTTCGGATCCGAACATAGAGCATGTTAGAAAAGGGCTTGAATCTCTCGATTTTCTCGTAGTTCAGGATATTTTCCTCACTGAAACAGCCCAGCTTGCAGATGTAGTCCTTCCCGGAGCGAGTTACGCCGAAAAAGACGGAACATTCACAAACACAGAAAGAAGAGTCCAGAGGATAAGAAAAGCCGTTGCTCCCCCCGGAGAAGCCAAACAGGACTGGGAGATAATAGCTGAAATTTCAAAACTCTGCGGTTACGACATGTCCTATAAATCCGCCGAAGAGATTTTTGACGAACTGGCATTTGTGACGCCGAGCTACCACGGAATGGATTATTCAAGGCTCGATAAAGATTTCGGTCTTCACTGGCCTTGTCCGACAAAGGACCATCCCGGGACGCCTTACCTTCACAAAGACGGAAAGTTTGCCAGGGGCAAAGGTTTATTCACCGGGATAGATTTCAAAGAAGCCGCTGAACTTCCGGACGACGAGTATCCATTCACTTTGACTACAGGAAGGACCTATTTCCACTACCACACCAGAACTCTCACGAAGAGGAGCTCTGCCCTTGAAAGGGAAGTTCCGGAATGTTATGTTGAACTAAACCCTGAAGACGCTAAAAAACACCTCATCCGAAGCGGGCAAAATGTCAAGGTGACCTCAAGAAGAGGCTCTTTAGACGCCAAGGCGATAGTTACGGATATAGTCAAAACAGGGACCATATTCATACCTTTCCATTTTGCCGAACAGGCAGTGAATAATTTGACAATTGACGCTCTTGACCCTGTGGCAAAAATTCCTGAATACAAGGTCTGCGCCGTTAAAATCGGAGGTGGGAACTGATGTCTGCTGAAAATTATATCATAGATAAAGATAATGTTCTGAAATTTATCGAAATTCTCGCTAAATGCGCCAATGTTCTCGCTCCTCAGCAAAATGAATTCGGCGACATGGCATTTCTTCCCGTCGAAGACAAGGATAAAGTCATTTTGAAAGCGCACAAACCCATTATGCCTTCTGCCCGTGAAACGCTTTTCGGGCAGATCGAAACCATGATCCAATTCGAGAAAAAAGGAAAAGAGACGAAGATTAAAACTGTAGATCAG
>JAFGIG010000142.1 GCA_016929715.1 Caldifarciminota bacterium | reverse complement strand
GGTTCCAGATGCCTATATGGACGGTTATTTAAAATTCTATCCGGCAAATCCTAACCTTCAGAACTCATTCAATACGGCAATGACAAGACCATGTTACCTCGACATATTCCTCGAAGGCGATTTCGTTCCGGCGACGCATTCCGGGACAATATACGCTACGTTGGTCCTCGAGTCGTCTTTGGGCACCGGTCCTTTCAGGCTTCACTGCGCCGCGGCGTCTAAAATAGTCCCTTACGCCCACGGCTATTTTTCGGAATTCCATAATCCCATGAGAAAGATGTATCCCGATTACAACGGCACACTTGTCACATTTTCAGGATCTTATCCTGAAACTCTCGTCGTCGCGATACCCTTTACTCTGAGCGCATCCTGGTGGCATTATGAAGAACAGGCAATATATTTCGCCGTGTGGCTCCAGACCCATGGATCTCCGAAATACATCCATCAGAGCAACCAAATCGGAATCGGCGTATTAAACGCAGTCGAAGAAATTCCCTCTTCGCCCGTGTTTTCTAATACTTTCAGGCTCGGAAATTTCTATCCCAATCCTTTTTCGGCTGCGGCGAATATACCCGTTGAGACGGACAGGGAGACGCCTATCACGCTCAAAATCTACGATGTCAGCGGAAGGACAGTCAGAACCCTCGCCGACGGAAGAACGCTCTACGAAAACACTTCGTTTTTGTGGGACGGGACAGACGACGAAGGACTTCAAGTCTCCCGGGGAGTTTACAGAGTCGAGTTGAATTCGCCTCTGATGACGGATTCAAAGCTTTTGATCAAAATTCAGTGATTTTTTGGGGCGGATTATACCGCCCCTTTTTCCGGTTTTTCCCAGTGCAATTCAGCTTCTTCTCTTCCCTTGAGCGCTTTTCTAAGAAACTCCGAAAGGCTTTCGCCCGGTTTTTCTTCTTTTATAAACAGCTCACAGAGCTCTTCGAGAAAATAAAAATCGTTGTCTTTCATTCCCTGACCTGAAAAAGCCTGAACAAGAAAAAACAGGTCTTCACCGCTGATTTCACCCAATAAATCCCCCGAGATGTTGTCTTTTATACCGAATTTTTTTGACTGGGGGCATGAGCTGATGAGATGCCTGATTTCCTCCTGGGTCTTCTGAACTTTTCTTCCGGTTCTCTTTTCTTCCACCTTCATGTAAAAAGCGAGATACAACACGAAAAGCGCAACAGTGCCGCAAGCCACGAGGGCAAACTGCGTGAAATTCGACGACTTGAACAAACCGACAAGCCCTGCACAGAGTATAGCTATAAAAAAGAAGTTGTGAACCGTTCTCATGTTAATATCCTTGAGATGAAAGCTTTTCTCCTGAAAAACTTTTCAGGAAGTGTCCCTCAGTATAAAATCTTTATAACACCAACAGCCTATGGAGGGAATATGAAATTTTTAAGAATATTATTCTTAGCTCTGTTTTCCCTTTCGCTCTTGCCTACTCAAGTCCAATCATTTTTCAATCCGCTCGACAGCCTTCACAACAACAACATCCTTTGGACAGGTTTCGACCCCTTAAACGGCGACATAGGGAACAGGGAAAACTCTTCTCTGGAATATCCGGGGGGCTCCCGCGTTCAGCACATACTCAGGGGGTGTCATTCAATTGGACTCATCTCCCCTGCAGGGGATACTTTGGTCGTGTCTAACAAATTGTGTTGACACATGATAAATGAATGGTCCATTTCCTACTGCGCATGGGAGTGGATCGGCGACTCGCTGTATGCGAGCGATTACCACTTCGACGATTTAGAACACGCCTCAGGCATCATATCGCTTCGCAGAGGTTATTCTTTTTCTCAAACTTCATACTCCGATTTTCTGATTTTCAAATACGAATATAAAAATAAGTCCGAATACGTCTACAACATGGTCTATTTAGGCTTATACGCGGATATAAACGTCTCGAATATGACGCACATGGACGATTTGTGCGGATATGTCGATTCTTTGGGACTCGCTTATTTCTACGATCAAAACCTTCCTTCAAATTTCATTGGAGTCAAGATACTCAACGAAGTTCCTGATACAGGCGTCAACTTCTATTGGCCTGAAGACATGCCTTATGAAGACAATTATTATTACTGGCTGCTGTCTAACCCTTCAGCTCCGGGTTTCATTCCGGACACTGCGGGAAGTTACGCTGTCATGCTGACCGCGGGACCATATACATTAGCTTATCTGGATTCGATTACAATTCATTACGGAATCGCGGCAGGGACAGACCTGGAAGAACTTATAGAAAATACAGTCGTAATGCAGGCGCTTTTCGACAGTTCGTTTTCTCAGGTCGAAGAGGTAAATCCGCTTCCCCCTGAAAACACATTCTCGATAGAGCCGAATCCTTCTTTCGGCGATATAAGCATTTATTTTCCTTCCGATGTATTTTTATGCCCGGAAATAGAAATATTCGACCTGAGCGGCCGAAGCGTTTTCGTTTATAAAAGATCAGATATCCCACGTGAACAAAATCAGATAGCTCTTAACTTGTCTTCGCTTATTCCCGGAACATATCTTGTAAAACTATCCGCAGACGGCTATAAAGAGGTGAAGAAAATAACCCTGATAAAATAAACCCGTATTCTTTGTCACGGTTTGGCTTCTTTGACAGTCTAAATATTTATAAGTCAAAAAAGGAGGACCCGTGAAAAAATTTGAGCTGTTTATTTTATTGTTTTTTCTAATGCTTTCTGCCTCTTATGCGGATGTTATCCTTGTCCCTCTCGATTATAATGACATTCAGACCGCTATAGACTCCTGTTCAGATTTCGACACTGTTCTTGTTTTCGAAGGGGCATATTTTGAAAATATAAACTTTCACGGAAAAAGAATCTGTCTGGCGAGTCTTTATATTGCAGACGGAGATGTCGGGCATATACTCAATACTGTAATTGACGGCAGCCAGCCCTTAAACGAAGACACGGGCAGCTGCATCCTTTTTATCAGCGGAGAAGATTCGAATTCGATTATTCAGGGATTCACTATTACTAATGGCACAGGGACAAAATGGATCGATGAACATGGTCATGGCGTATATATTGAAGGCGGAGGAATACTGATTTCAAATTCTTCACCAAAAATACTCAACAATCTGATAGTTTACAATGAAGCGATAAGAACTTCATCCGGCATTATCAGTTCCGGGGCAGGAGGAATAAGATCTGGCGACGGCTTTCCCCTGATACAGAACAATGCGATAATCGGAAACAGCGGAATGTATGGAGGAGGAATAGTATTAAACTATTCCGGCGGAATAATAAGAAACAACATAATAGCGAAAAATAGGGTTTTTAAGCCCTCCTCCTCCCACAACACATACGGGGGAGGCGGAATCTGGATAGGAAACGACAATCCCACTTTTCCGAGGCTGGTCGAAAATAACGTAATACTCGGGAATTCAGCTCTTGGCGACGGCAATCTTCCTCCATGCGGTAAAGGCGGTGGCATACTGATTCACTCGGCGTATGTCGAGGTCAGAAACAATATAATCTGGGGTAATACGGCAACATATCCGGCATATGATCAGATATGGACTTACAGCGCAGGAATGACATTTTTCTCTTACTGCGACATACAAGGCGGATGGACAGGGACCGGAAATATTTGCGCAGATCCTATATTCTGCGATAGTAATTATGTATTATCTCTTTACTCGCCTTGTGTGGATTCAGGAGATCCTTCTTCAAGCGAAGATCCGGAAGATTCGCTGAATCCTGGACACGCCTTGTATCCTTCGAGAGGTTTTCTGCAAAACGATATCGGAACATACGGAGGACAGTTCACAAAAACCTTTCCCGATATCACTTCATACACATACGTTGAAGAAGAAAGCGAATCTAATTCCGGCGAGCCCGATGTCACTCGTTTTCTTTCCCCTCTTTATGGCAAAAATGAGATTGGTCTTCATTTCTTCTTGCCGATAGAAAGCTTCATTGAAATAAATGTTTACGATATTACGGGCGCTTTAGTTAGAGAGCTTGGAAAAGGATTTTTCTCCTCTGGGGATCACGAATTAATATGGGACAGAAAAGACTGCCGTTTTCATGAAGTGTCATCCGGAGTATTCTTTATAATACTAAACGACAATGAGACGTTATCTGCTCAAAAATTATGCCTGTTTAAATAATCAATAACTTAAATTGAGAAAAGAGTTTTGTATCCACCCTTTCACTTCAATTTCAGGGAACCCTTCTGAAAAATTTACTTCTATCCATTCTCCGTCTGTCGAGCCTGCAATTTCAGCGTAATCACCGTTGAGAGTCAAATACAAAGGAGGAGAAAGAGAATCCGGTTCAATGTAGATTTTTGTGCCGCTGAAAAACATGTTGTAAACTTTCAAAGGGGCAGGCGAAGGCATTCTCAAAAGATTTTCCGCCGAACTTTTCAGACTTACGCAAGAATCGTTTTTTATCCATCTATACCTGAATACACCTGTATTCGCCGCCTGTGCGACTCCCGGATCAAACCCCATCCAGCCTTCTCCGGAAAGAGCCGTGATTTGTATTACTTCTCCGGGTTGAAAACCGCAAAATATCCTCGAGCTGTCGGAAGGCCTGAAATAAGCTGAAGTTTCGTGAATTATTTCAAGCTCAGCATAGCCGTTCTGTTGTTCGAGTCTTAGTGAAGCAAAGGTTTCAGAAAACAACAAAACCATTATCGGTAATATCATCTTGTCAACAGCCATCAGTCTATTAAAACATATTTTATGAAATACAGATATTGCTGAATAATAAATTTAATCAATGCATTGACAGAAAATATTTTTAGAAACTCTTAGTGATTTACTGTAATATTTCCTAATGAAGCGAAAGTTCATACCGAGGAAAATTTATCAGGCGTTTGTATATGCTGTTTTGGCGGTTTGCCTTTTGACGTCATTTTTTATCGCATTCAAGTCATTCGAACCGCATGATTTTTTTACGCGAATTCTCTCTGATGAGCGCGGTCATTTCGAGTCCTTTCTCGCTTTTTTATTCACATTTCTCTTTTTCATATTAGCTTCTTTTCCTTTTCTGCTCTTTTTGAGAATATTCTCAGACGCACCGAGCATGAAAGAAGGATTTCAAAGAAATTCGTGTTTTACGTCTCCCTCCAAAAATGATTATTCAGATAGATGCCCCATCCCGCATGTTTGGAGCAGAATATTCGCGTTCATCATAGACAGATCAATTGCCGTTTTAATCCTCATGCTGGGCATTCCCCTGATTGTCATCGCAGAATCTGCAGGGAAAGAGTTTTTTATATACCTGTCCCGAATTTTATTTTTCTGCCTTCTTGCGGTGGCTGTTTTTTATTCCTATGCGCGCGACGCTTTCGGCGGCAGAAGCGTAGGCAGGAGGATACTCAAGATGCGCGTCATCGACGTTCAAACCGGAAATCCCATAAACTGGTGGAAATCATTTTTGAGGGAAATCTGCCTTCATGCCGCCCCCTTGCTCGCAATTGAAATTTTTTTCGTCCTGACGAAGCCCGACAGAAGAAGAACAGGTGATTTTTGGGCAAAATCAATCGTCGTAAAAGACATTTGCCCCCTTCAATCTTTTTCACGGTTGTCCTCGTAGAACATCACGCCAAGGGCTCTCGAAAGAACTATGAAGGCGAAATACGCGAGGGGCTCTAATATGAAAAAGACTAATTTATTCAAAAATAACGACAAAATATTTATCATGCCGCAAGGGAACAGGGTGATAATTTTAATGATTGCCCCTTTTTTTCAGCAGTGACAACACATACATCACGTTGAATCCTCTTATCACAGCGTAATTCAAGTGGTTTACCGGGAACAGCATGGCAAAGAAAAATAAAATGCCGTGACCGGCTGCAAAAACAAATGGCACAAACAATAGTGACAGAATAGATGCTTCGAAAAGGGTGAACAGGAAAGGCGTCAAAGCGCCTAAAACTCCCTTGATATCTGGTTCCTATTTGGCGATAATTCATCTTAAAACTGGAGGAACCATGCTCAAAAGAAATATCGGAAACAGCGATATAGAGGTCAGTGCAGTCGGCGCCGGGTGCTGGGCGATAGGCGGCCCTTTCTGGCATGACGGATGGGTGGGCTACGGCGATGTAAACGACGAAGAATCGCTAAAAGCGCTTCGAAAAGCCCTGGAACTCGGTGTCAATTTTTTTGATACATCCGACGCTTACGGCTGTGGGAGAAGCGAGAGAATAATAGGAGAAGCTTTTTCAAAAAGACGAAGCGAGGTCGTCATAGCCACCAAATTCGGTTATGTTCCCGACGAAAAAGAAATGAAGATCACCGGAGAAAATGCAACTCCCGAATATATAAAAAAAGCCTGTGAATCTTCTCTTAAAAGACTCGGCACTGATTACATAGACCTGTATCAGTTTCACATCCACGACTATGACATCGAAAATGCCAAAGTCGTCCGTGATTTTCTCGAAGAATTGGTATCTTTAGGATTGATAAGGAAATACGGCTGGAGCACAGCCGACCCAGAAAGGGCAAAAATATTCGCAGAAGGTAAAAACTGTGTTTCTTTTCAGTTCGGCTTAAACGCTTTAAGGGAAGACCCCTTTATGCTTGATTTTTGCGAGAATAATTCGATGACAGCAATAAACAGAGGTCCCCTCGCGATGGGAGTCCTCACGGGAAAGTTTGACAAAAATACCGAATTCCCCGAGAACGACATGCGCAAAAGATTCGGTCTAAATTTCAAAGAAGGATATCTCGCAGAAAGAATAAAACTTATAGAAAAAATACGCGGCATTATGACAAGAGATGGAAGAACTCTCGTCCAGGGCATGTTGTCATGGATATTGGCGCGGAGTGCAAAAACCCTTCCCATCCCCGGATTCAAGAACGAAAAACAGATTATCGAAAATTCTCTTACCCTTTCTTTCGGAGCCATGAAAAAGGAAGATTTCGAAGAAATCAATGGGATAACAGGAAGAGAGTTTTGATTTTTACGTTATTAGGTTTTTATATTACTCGTTAAGAAAAATCGATATCTTTTTTTCAGAGTAATTAGTCACAGCGATATCAATATTTCCATCGTCGTCGAAATCCGCTGCGCAAATCGCCCTCGGCTCCTCTCCGGATTTGCCTTCATAGCCGAAGACAAAAAGTCCTTCTCCTGTATTCGTATAAATCCTTATTTTTTCGTCCCAGCTGCTTATAACAGCAAAATCCTTGTCTCCGTCTCCGTCAAAATCGGCAAAAATTAAATCTTCCGGTCTGTCCCCTCCGTCATACGAGACTGTTTTGACGAAATTCCCGCCGCCGTCGTTTGAAAACACCTGGACTTCGTCGTCCGCCGCGCATGCTATGGCTAAGTCATTATCCCCGTCTCCGTCAATGTCTGCGAAGTCTATCGCCTTCGGCCAGCCACCGCACATAATTTTCACGGGTTCACCAAATGTTCCGTCCCCGGTGTTTAGAATAAGAAGAAGGCGTCCATTCCAAGCGTCGCACACC
>JAFGIG010000033.1 GCA_016929715.1 Caldifarciminota bacterium | reverse complement strand
TGGTTAGAGCGCCGGTCTCACATACCGGAGGTCAGAGGTTCAATTCCTCTTTCGCCCAGTTATACCTCAGCGGGATAGGTCTCTATCCCCGTTTTTTTTTCCGGGAGAGTTTGTGATGACGGATGTTATTGACAAGCTCTGCGAACTGCACAAACTCGATTGTAGAATAGAAAAACTGACTGATCGCCTTGATTCGATCCCCCAAAGACTGCAGAAACTCGAAGAAAATTTTCAAAAACGCATCTCAGAAATAGAGAGAGAAAAAGAATCTCTCAAAAACAGCGAATTCAGCAGAAAAAAAATCGAACTCGACATTGAAGAATTCGAAAATAAGATTAAAACATTCAAACTTCAGCTACAAAAAGTGAAAACCAACGAGGAATACAAAGCCATGGAGTCTCAAATAGAATTTTCTAAAAATAAAATTAGCGAGCTTGAGACAAAAGAAATCGAACTCTTCGACGAAATTGACGCCATGAAGGGCGAACTTGCAGAACTCGAAAAAAGACATGGAGCTGAGAAGGAAAGGTTCAGAAACGAGAAAATGAACCTCGAGTCCGAACAGGAGAGAGGGGCGGAGATGATAAAAGAACTCCAAAAACAGAAAGAGTCTTCACTCGCGCTTATAGAACCCAAATTGCTTAAAAAATACGAAAAGATAAAAACTGCGAGAGGTTCAGCGCTTGCACTCGTCTATATGTCAGAAAATGAAAGCGGCTCATCCAAGAAGAGTTTCTGGGTTTGCGGAGGATGTAATTCCATGATAACCTCCCATCTCGTCGAAGAGGTTAAAAAGAAAGAGGATATCGCAATCTGTGAGTCCTGCGGCAGAATCCTGTATTTTGAGTGAAACGGAGAGATTATGTTTCAGAGTTTTATTATGGCGTTTCTTGGACTTTGGCTTGTCGCGAGCGCTCTCGTTTTCAGGTCGAGCGCCGATAAATCGAACATAACGTTCGGAATAATAATTTTCATCCTGTCCGTCGTTCAGTTCTTCTGGGCTGCGAAAAGGGAAAAAGAAAAAAAAGGAAAGTAAGATGTGGACTTCATGGGCTCTTTTTTACATATCACTTTGGATAATGGGTTCGGGCTTTGTAATCGGCGGACCCAATAAATACACTAACGTAGCCGCGGGATTTTTTATTTCAGTTCTCTCCGTCTGGACAGGCATCAAATACCGCAGGTCTCTTTTTTTGAGGGATGTCCCTTCCGATGGAGAAGAAAAGGAGAAAACCTCCGAAGACGGCGGGAGAGTAATGAGCGACGATTCTCCAGAGGAGAATCAAAGCGGTGACGGGTCCGTTCCAGCTGAGAGCGAAACCCATTCCTGACAGCTCCGCGATGCCCGATCCTCCGGGCGTCGGCGAATAGGCAAGTATATAGGATATCGCCATTCCAGTGGCGTATAATCCCGCGAGATTTCTATCCGGGCTCAGAGCCATTGCAAGACAAGGGGTTATGAGAAAATACATTCCCATTTCGGCTATTGCTATCAATGCCGCGAGAGTTGTCTTCAAGGGATGCTCGAAAAAAAACGATTCGTAATTTTTTGACAGATTTTCAACGGAATTGAGAAACTTCATTAAAAGCTTGAACAGAAAACCGGCGACAGGATTGCTCCTTTTGCCGCGGAAGGCAAAGACCACCGTTTTTTTTAACTGTCTGTTCCTGAACATCACACAATAGAAGAAAATCGCGACGAAAAGGTAGAAAAAAAGAACGTAATTGGAAAGTTCCGAAAAGAAACCGCTCTTTAAGGCACTGCCTGCGTAAACAAGAAGAAGCGGGAAAGCGACGACGAGAAAAAGTCCGTTTAATGCGCTCTTAAAAGTTATTAACGCGACGCTTTTTGAAAAATTATGGCCTGATTTTTTGAGAATATAGAGCTGATAAGCTATACCGCCGCTCTGAAGGGGCGTTATAGAGGATAGAAAAAGAGGGCATAGGGTGAAGCGGGCTGTTTTTACAAGAGAAAAAGAGACATCCTGAGCTTTGAGTATAAGAGACATTTTAATAACACTTAAAAACATCTGTATCAAGACGATGCCGAAAGCGGCGGATATAAAAAAAACATCAGCGCCTCCTACGGATGACTTCAGCGAATTGAAACCTTTATGCCATCTATGCGCGAAAGAACCTTGTTCTGAAATTCCGGCAGGGATGAGAAGCATCCATGCTATAAGAGTGAGAAGAACAAATAAGGCGGCGCCTTTGCGGATCTTGCCCGCGTCAATAGGAATCGAGGTCTTGTTTTTCAATGTGCAGGACTCTTAAGGCGAGTATTGCTCCGAAAACCGTCGGAATGTAACACGTGATGATCCTCCACGCGAGAGTCAGTAAACTTATAACCGGCGATCCCTTGGGAATGAAATGGCTGAAAGTGCTGCTGAAACCGAGTTCGACTAGTCCGCTCCCGCCTGGAGTTGGGGCAAAAAGAAATACAAACGTCAGGATTATCTGCAATGCCATGGTCTCCAGTATGCGGAAATTCGTGAGTCCCATCCCGAGCATTAGAAAAGCCGGAATGAGGTAATACATGCTGAGAAAAAGCGCCGTGCAGAGAAAGGCGGAAAAAAGCATTGTCTTTCCGGTCTTCATGTAGCTTTTGAGTCCTTCTTTGAAAAAATGGATTTCGGAGAAGAGCTTGAATAAAAATTTGTAATAAGTCCGGGGTTTTTTCTTTGTTTTTTTCCAGATAAATTTTCCGATTCTGTGAAAGAAATTTTTCGCGTATTTGGGTTTGAAAGCTATAAAAAGCGAAACTGTGAGTCCTATGGTTATAGCCGAAGTCACCCAGAAAAACATTGTGACTGTGATGGCATTTTTAGGGAAATAAGGGATTATAAGAGGAATAGCCAGGATGGTCACGGCGAGCTGTAAAATTCCCCTGAATAGAAGGACAAGTGTCGCTTTTCCGGGCGAAATGTTTTTTTTATGGAAGATATACATTTGAACGGGAAGGCCTCCTGTCTGAAACGGGGTGACTGTTGCGAGAAATATCCCCGATACGATTACCTCTATCGCTGTCCAGAGTCTTATCCTTCCGCCGGCGCCTATAACGAGAAGTTTTGTTCTGAAAGCATCGAGCAATATAGCCGTCAGCCAAAGCAAGAGCGACAGAAGAAGAAAAACAGGGTTTATGTTTTTAAAAATTTGAAGAATGGATTCTTTTGTCGCGTTTTTGAGAGAAAAAAAGAAAATGACAAGAAGAGTCAGAATTGTAATCGTCAGAAAAAGCCTGAACCCGATTTTTATCTGTCTTGAGAGTTTTCCCGCCAATTAAAAGGATGCTCCTATTGACAGATAATAATCCATGTATTCGTTTTTAAGGTTTTCAGCCGGTCCCCAAAGGGAAAAAGACACTGAATACCTGTTGTAGAAAAGAGAATAACCGAATGCCGCCGTCTTATCGTCTTCCTTCTCGGCGTATCCCAAAAACAAACTCAGGGGACCTAAATACGATCTCGCGCAGAAATGGTGGGTGATTTTATAGTCGGTTTCCGAGTATTCGAAATCGTATGATAGAGCGGCGAATTTTGCTGAAAGCGAAGCTCCGGCTCTGTATGAGCGTGAGAGTGAAATCTCGTCGTGAAACATTTTTCCGGCTAAATTTTTCGCGCTGACTCCGAGAGTGAAATTCGGTAAAGCATAAGCTATTCCCGCGTCGAGATACAATCCATGCGCCGGAAAAGAGCGGTAGCTGACGGAGTCAGACGTGAAAGAGCCTGTGTCCGGAGATGTAAGTTCCCTGTAAGAAGCGTGAAAATATTTGAGCGACGCTCCCGCCGAAAAAGAATAAAAATCCGAATCTCTTATGGCAAAAGACATTCCAGCCTCTTCGGCTCTCAGGGAGGCTCTTGTTTGATTGTTTCCGATTACCTCATCAGCGGTTTCAGCCCCGAGCAGTCTCCAGAAAAACGCCGTCCCGGAAGTGACAGCCGTTAGAGAATTTATATATTTGCCGCTGTATGCCGTAAATTCCCCCGATCGCGCAAAAACGGGTCTTTCTTCCTTGATGCCGTAGTATGAAATTTTTGCCCATTGGGTTTTGACGAACGGAAGCATAGCAGGGTTGAAAAAAGCCGGATCGTCCGTCAGAGCGGCTCCTGTCCCGCCGCAGGCAATACCGGCAGCGTCTGATGGCATCCCTCTGAAATCTGTGCCCTCAAAATACAGAGCCGATACAAGAATGAATGTAAAAAACATAAAAAAATGCTATCATTTAAGGTTGATTTTATCAATATCAAATAGATGTGTTGTGTAACTCCGTTTCTTTGTCTAAAAAAGAGGAGATCAAGTGAAAACAGCATTTACAGTCTTTATTATGTGCGCCGTCTCCCTGACTTCATCGGCGGCGAATCATTTTGTCAGATTCGACTTCCCGCAGTCTTTTAGCTTTTTATCCGGCGACGGGAAAGCTTCAGTTTATTTTTACAATGAGGGATGCCCCGTGTTTTCGGAAAAAGGGGAGCCTTTCAATTACTCTGAAATAGCAGTATTCGAGGTTCCCGAAGATTTCGACGTCATCGACGTAAAAGTATATCCCTCTCAGTTTTCGGAGCTGACTGAAAATTCTTTTATAACTCCGCATCAGGGGACATATCCCATGTCTTTTGACCCCGGAAATATTTTTGTCGAACCCGACGCCGAAATTTATTCAAGATCTGAATTTATGCCGTCGGATCCTCTTCT
>JAFGIG010000141.1 GCA_016929715.1 Caldifarciminota bacterium | reverse complement strand
TTCTGCCTTTCTTCAAGACCTGGAACTATTCCTGAAAAAATCCATGGGTCCCCTCTTGCGGCTCTTCCTATCATCGCGCCGGCGAAAAAACCTCTTTCGAGTGTTGAACATGCCTTTTCAAAAGAATCAATATCGCCGTTTGCTGTAACGGGCGCTTTCAGAAGACTGGAAATGTATTCGACGGTTTTAAGATCTGATCTAACGGAATAATTCTGAAGGGCAGTTCTTCCGTGGATTTTGACGCAGGCAACTCCGGTCTTTTCAAAAACGGACGCGAGTTCTTCAGGGAAAGGAAAATCGAAACCGATCCTCGTTTTGACGCTCACGGGGTATTTTGACGAATCGAGCAGGGCAAAAATGCACGAGGAGAGTTTATCGAGGTCTTTCAAAAGAGCGGCTCCGTTGCCGGATTTGAGTATTCTCCTTGCCGGACAACCCGCGTTCAGTTCAATGAAATCAGGAGAGAGCGGATTGATAAAAGAAACTGCCTTTTTTATTTTTGAGACATCGCTGCCCGCTATCTGAATTGTCAGGGGTCTTTCTTCTTCCGAAAAATCCGCTTTTTTAAGATATCTTTCAGGGTTCGAAACTATTCCTTGAACCGGTATCATTTCTGTCGTCACGTGCGCGGCTCCGCATCTGCGGCATATTGTTCTGAAAGGTCTGTCGGAAATTCCGTCAAGAGGCGCGAGTTCTATTCTCATCTTTTGAGATAATACCGTAGAAAGAAAAACCCATCGCGCCAAGAACTATCAGAGCCACAACTGCAGCGCCTATCCAGCCGATTTTTGAGAGCAGAAGAGTGGCAAAGACTACTATAATACCCGCAGACGCCACTCCGAAGAGTATCGCGAGAAAAGAATGCCGAACGCTTATACCCGCGAGAAAAGCCGCGAGCGCACCTGTCCAAGCTCCTGTGATAGGAAGCGGTATGGCGACGAAGAGCATTAAACCGAGCGATTTATATTTTTCAACTGACGCTGATCTCTTTTTTGTCTTGGCAAACCACCAATTGATTATTTTTTCGAGTTTTTTATTTTTAGATAAAAATTTTGCGACGGCTCCTGTGAAAAGAAGTATAGGAAGGACCGGTATCATATTGCCTGCAACGGCCGCCAGATAGACTCTCCAGTAAGGGAGACCGAGAGTGAGAATGCCGACAGGAATTCCGCCCCTCAATTCGAAGATAGGAAGAATTGAAATCAAAAACACTATCAGGTCGGGGGGGATTTTATTTTCAACGAGGGTTTCGGTGATCTTCTGCTTGAAAGTTTTTCCCTCGTCATTACCCGCAGAATATTCTCCTTGAGAAGAGAAAGACAGTGAAGAAACCGTCAAGAGAACAAGAATGAAAATCAAAAGAAGTTTCATATTGTCAAAAGGCTGACGACCGCCCTTGCGGAAATCCCTTCCATTGCTCCCTCAGGACCCATCTCTTCGCTTGTTGTCGCTTTGACTGAAATCCGGTTTTTTTCAAGGGATAAAACTTTTGAAATTTCTTCTATCATTTCGTCAATATATGTCCCGATCCTCGGTTTTTGAGCCACGACTACGGAATCTAAGTTTATGATGTGCGGATTTCCTGATATCTCGACGGCTTTACCCAAAATATCCAGACTCGAAGCTCCTTTGAAAAGTTTGTCGGTGTCTGGAAAATAATATCCAATATCCCTCATTCCGCAGGCTCCCAAAATTGCGTCGGTTATGGCGTGAAGAAGAACGTCGGCATCAGAGTGTCCGAGAAGACCTAATTCAAATGGGATTTTCACGCCGCCGAGAACTAAATCCCTGTTTTTGGCGAATCTGTGGTAATCGATCCCGAAACCTATCCTTATTGAAGAAGATAAAATTTTGTTAGCCCGTATAAGATCGTTCTGGGTGGTGATTTTTATGTTTTCAGGATCACCATTTGCGGCAAAAATCTTATATTCTGTATTTTCGAGGTATGAAGAATCATCGGTAAACCCTTGGGGATTCTTTTCCAGAGACTCAAGAATGACTTCTTTACTGAAAAACTGAGGGGTCTGCGCTCTGCGGAGTTTTGTTCTGTCAACCGTGCCTGATATAAAACCGCCTTCAACTACTTTGATAGTGTCGAACACTTCGGTTACAGGTATCACTGAAAATCCTTTTGAACACTTTTCCCAAAGTTTTTCTATGAGTTCTTTTTTGACAAACGGCCTTGCAGCGTCGTGGACGGCAACATAAGGAGCGGATGCTCTGCGGATTCCGTTGAGAACGGACAAATGCCTTTCGCTGCCGCCTTTTGTGAAAATAAGAGGCAGAGAGTATGAACAGGAAGGAGAGAATAGATCGCCGAGGGCAAGGGAGGGAGTGACGATTATTAACTCTTCACAGCCGCGGGAAGAATCAAAAGCTTTCGCGCTCCATTCCCACATTTTAACCCCCAACATAGGAACAGCCTGTTTGGGAACAAGGCTCGAAAACCTCTTGCCTGATCCACCGGCTACTATTACTGCACTAAATCCCATAAAAGTTTTTTCTTTGCAATTTTGTCCCTTTTTAGAAAGAGAGTTGTCCCTTCGGATGTCTTGACATAGCTTGATATCCTGCATGTTATCTCTCGTTCCGGGATGTATTCTTCGTCCTTGACGTGATATATGGTCCCGTCGGGAAGTTTTCCCGTCAGTCCCGATTCGTCTTTTTCATGGGGTTTGACCACGACGAATTTTCCAGGCCAGTATTTATCGGCGAAAGTATTTGAGATCCTGTCGAAACCGATGTTTTTTATCTTGTAGAGCATCGAAAGATGGTCTGCTTCAGTTTCTGAAGAAAGGACGAATGCGCTTGGATTATTTCTGTTTCTTTTTAAAAGATCCGAAAAAGTGTTGCAGTCGCTGACTTTGATTACCTCGACAGAAACAAGCTCAGAAAGACGTTCTAAATTAGAGATAGCCATCTTGCCTTCTTTTTTGTGGCTTGAAGAAGAGTCGGCTAAATTCAGAAAAAAATCAGGCCATGAAGATAAAATCTGGAGATAGCATCTGAAATGGAAAATCTCTAAAAAAGGGATAAACCTGACATCACAAATAGCGAGTGATGTGGGGATGAGTATTGTTTTTTTTTTTAAAAGCAAAGATAAGATTTTCTTTATCATTTTTGTCCTTTTGTCTTTTTCGGGTCTTTGTTTAAGTCTTTAATTATTTTAACTGCTTCAGCGATGTTTTTTACGGAATATTCATTTTTATCTTTTGACTGTGGCATAATTATAGTCTCATATCCGAGCCTTTTGGCTTCTCTGACGCGCAGTTCCGAGCTTTTTACCGGTCTTATCTCGCCGGAAAGACTGATTTCACCGAAAGCCACTGCGTTTGCCGGTATGCTGAAACCTGAATAACTTGACACCACAGCAAGAGCGACGGAAAGATCCAAAGCCGTATCGGAGATGTGAAGACCTCCAGCTACGTTGCAATAGACATCTACGCTTCCGGATTCAGCATTCTGCCATTTGTCGAGAACAGCAAGAAGCATTGAAAGTCTTTTCTGATTGAATCCGTTTACTACTCTTGCCGGAACGCCGTATTTTGAAGGGACTGTCAGGGCTTCGACTTCTACGATAAAAGATCGGTTGCCTTCTATCACCGAACCTCTGACTGTTCCAGTGGGCAGAATTTTTTTATCTTTGTCCAAAAGTATTTCCGCGGCGTCTTTAATTTCCTCGAAACCTTTTTCAGTCATTTTGAATATTCCTATTTCGTCCGTTGAGCCGTAACGGTTTTTATATGAACGGAGAATGCGGAATTCCTGCCTTCGATCTCCTTCTATGGAAAGGACAACGTCGACAAGGTGTTCGAGGGATCTCGGGCCGGCGAGGTCTCCGGATTTAGTGACCTGACCAATTATGAAAACGGCTGCGTCCGTTTTTCTAGCGAAGTTGCACATTAATTCAGAAACACTTCTTACCTGATTGACGCTTCCGGTTATGCTTTCTATAGCAGGATTGAAGACAGTCTGGACTGAATCGAGAATGACTGCTTCGTATTTTCCGACGGCGATTATCTTCAAAATCTCATTGAAATCGTTTTCTGAGACAAATCTGAGGTTTTCCGAATTTGAATTGAGCCTTTTCGCCCTCGATAGAAGCTGATTCATACTCTCTTCTGCGGTAATATAGAGAACATTTTTAGAGTTCTTCGCTGTGCTGTCGGCGATCTGCAGAATGAAGGTTGATTTGCCGATTCCCGGTTCTCCGCTTATAAGAACGGCAGAACCCGGTATAAATCCACCTCCGAGAACTCTGTCGAACTCTCCAATGCCCGTTGAAATTTTCTCTACGTCGTCTTTATATGATGAAATATCCTTGACCGACGCTGCGGATTTTGTCTGCGCTGTTTCCTTTGTCTCGACTATCGTGTCCCATGCGCCGCATGAGGGACAGCTCCCCTGCCATCTTGTAAAAGTTACGCCGCATGCTGAACAGACGAAATTTACTTTTGCCGGCTTTCTCATTTCAGAATACTTCGAGGTTAATGTATTTTCTGGGGTTAACTCTTATGTCATCTGCGAGCAAACCGTATGATACGACTGTTTTTCTGAGTTCGTAGTAAAGGGAGTCTTCCTTGATAAGTTTTCCGAGTGTTCCTTCGCCTCGGGCAATTGAGCGTTCTATCTGGATTAAAAGGGCGAGAGCCGTGTCCATTCTGCACAATGTGGTATCGAGAAGACTTATTGTCCTGTCGAGTTTTTCTCCTTTTTCTGAAACTTCTGACGATAGGGCGGCGAGACTCGTTCTCGCCTGTGAGGCTGTATGCCTGAGCTCTGCCAACAAAAGCGTCAGATTTTGAACCGTAGACTGGGATTCGATTACAAGAGAGGTGCTGTGTTTTATAAGCTCTCCCGCTGAAGTGTCGAAATTGCCTTTTATGTCGGAAATCAGCATTTCTACGTCCTCTACCGCTTTAGAGAGCTGTCCTATGTCGAAAATCATTACCGGGTCTGTTGGCATATATTTTGTTGTGTCGAATGCGACGGCGAGTGTTCCGGGCGTGATGTTGATGTATTTGACGTTTGAAATGAGAGAAGTCTGATAGATGCCGGCTCTCGCGTCGGCGTTCAGCCTGACGTCCTTGTCCAGTTGTATTTCTACCTCTACCTCTTTGTCGTGAATCGTGATCTTTGAAACCCGTCCTCTCGTCACTCCGTGAACCTGGACGTCTGCTCCTTCAAAGAGTCCGCTTACATTGTTGAAAACAGCCCTGACCCTGTATCCTTTTTTGGAAAAAGTAATATTTGACAGAAATATGTATCCGACTATGACGATTAAAATGCTGAAGCCGGCGAGGAAGGTAACCTTCCATGAATAACTTTTTTCTGCGAGTTTCATACTGCTAATTTATATCATAAAATAGGGTCAATTCAATTGAAAGATTTTTATTTGATTTAGTAAAACCCCTGAGCCTGTAAAAAAGAACTTACGCTGTTTATATAAGGTCAATGGCTTTTACTTTCTACTTGAATTTGTGGTGTTCAGTTTGTGTCAATGGGGCCTTCGCTTTTACCCTGCAGGAATTGGAGAAGATAGGGATTGTTTGATTTTTTTGTATCCTGAGGAGAGCCGGAGTGAATGATTTTACCCTGATAGAGCATTGCTATTCTCGAAGCGATTGTATATGCAGACGATATATCGTGAGTTACGACAATACTGGTTATGTTTAGCCTTGCGTTAAGATCTACGATGAGTTCATTTATATGTTCTGCCAATATCGGATCAAGTCCGGTAGTCGGTTCATCATAAAGAATGTAGGCGGGTTCCATTATTATCGCCCTCGCGATTGCCACTCTTTTTCTCATCCCTCCTGAGAGTTCGGCTGTCTCGAGATTTTCGCAACCCTTGAGGCCGACCATTTCGAGCTTTTCTGAAACTTTCTCCATTGCACCCGTAAATGTCATTTTGGTGTGTTCTCTGAGAGGCAGAGCGACGTTTTCAGCTACCGACATCGAATCAAAAAGCGCCCCTCCCTGAAAAACAAAACCGAATTTTTTCCTCTGCCTGAAAAGCGCAGATACGCCTATTTTCCCGAGGTCGGTTCCGTCGATTGATACAGTTCCGGAATCCGGTTTTATCAAACCGACAATGTGTTTGAGGAGCACGCTTTTTCCGACACCGGACTGTCCTATTATTACGAGTTTTTCGCCTTCTTCTATGTCTATAGAAAGATCTTCATAAATTATTTTGGAGTCGAATTTCTTGTAGAGATTTTTGATGGATATCATCTGAAGACAAGCCTGGCGACGAGATAGTCGGCGATTAAAATAAGGACAGACGCCGATACAACGGCTTTTGTTGTAGCCTGCCCGACTCCTTTAGCGCCGCCGTCCGCGTGAAAACCGGTGTAAGTTCCTGCTATGGATATTATGATGCCGAAGATTACCGCTTTTATTAGACCTCCGAAAAGCTCTATGGGCATGAAGCTGAACCTCATGCCTTTCATGAAAGTTTCGTGAAGTATGTTCATGGAAAGAGTTGCCAGAAGATAACCTGAAAAAATAGCCGAGGCTTCGGATATGACGGTTAAAATTGGAGCCATTATGATTACTGCGAGAAATCTCGGAAGGACAAGAAAACGAAAAGGATTTATCGCCATTGCCGACAGGGCGTCTATCTGCTCGGTGACTTTCATCGTTCCAAGTTCCGCCGCCATGGCGGCTCCGACTCTGCCTGAGAGCATGAGTCCCGTCAAAAGAGGCCCGAGTTCTTCGAGGGTCGCTTTGACGAGAGCGGTTGAAATGTAAATGTCCGGAATTATTCCCCTGCCCTGAAACTTCGCCTGAAAAGTTGTCACGAGTCCAATCGCGGCTGATGAAACTATAATGATTGGGAGAGACTGGTTCCCGGTGAGATACATCTGCTCTATAGTGAGTTTGAGAAGTATTTTCGGCTTTTCGAAGGACTTAAACATTTCGATTATGAAGAGAAATATTGAATTGACAAGAAGAATGACGTTTTTGATCCGGTTTCTTATGAGATAATAGAATTTGTCTATTACGCTTTTTACCATCCCTGTCTTCAGTCCTCTTCTGTTACATCAATGGGATCAAATCTCAGGTATTCGGGAGTCCAGTGAAGTTTTACTATGTCTGTCGGGCCGTTTCTGTTTTTTGCTATAATCAGTTCCGCTTTGTTTTTTTCCTCTTCGTCTTTTGAATAATAATAATCCCTGTGAAGAAACATTACAACGTCGGAATCCTGCTCTATCGCTCCGGATTCGCGCAGGTCTGAAAGCTGCGGTTTTCTTTCTGTCCGCATCTCCGAAGCCCTGCTCAGCTGTGAAAGAGCGAGAACAGGGACATCGAGTTCCTTTGACAGAGCTTTTAACGCCATGGAGATATTGGCAACTTCCTGTTGTCTATTGTCGACTCTGGATTCAGTGTATCTTATGAGCTGGAGATAATCTATTATAACTAAACCGAGTTTTTTGCCCCTTTTACTCAAGTCGTCGGCTTTTCTTCTCGCTTTTGCTTTTACTTCGAGGATGGACATCGCTGAAGAATCGTCTATATATATGTCAGTAGAAGCTATCTTTGAAGCGGCATTGGTGAGCTGATCAAAATCTGAATGAGATATAAATCCCGTATTGACTCTTTGGCTGTCGACTCTGGCGAGGCTTGAAATCATTCTGCTGACTATTCTAAGGCTGTTCATTTCGAGGCTGAATATCAGAATGGAAACTTTGTTTTTGATAGCGGCTTCGGTTGCAATATTTAGGGCAAACGCGGTTTTTCCCATACCCGGCCTTGCAGCGAGGACGATAAATTCCTGTCTTTGAAGCCCCCGGGTCGCCTGATCGAGTCTCGGATAATGGGTTTCAATGCCCGAGATTTTTCCCTTGTTCTGATAGAGGTTGTCCACTTCTTTTATCGCTTCGTGGACTATTTCGGATATTTCATCGAAATCAGACGATTTTTTTTCCTGCCTTATTCTGAAAATAAGGCTTTCAGCGTTATCCAGTTGCTCGTCGGATTCCATATCCGAGGACATCGCAACATTTACTATACCCTGGCAAATGTCTATCAGTCTCCTTTTTATGGCTGTATCTTTCACCCGTTTTATGTATTCGGAGGTGTTAGATGCCGCCGTTCCGATGAGACTGCTCTCGAGTTCGGCAAGATAAGCTATTCCGCCGGTTTCATCCAGTCTTTTCATCCTTCTCAACTCGTCTCCTACCGTGATGAGATCGACAACAGGATTCGGAGTGTCGTTGAAAATTTTCATAATCGCCTGGTATATAATTTTGTGAGCGGGAACGAAAAAATCCTCGGCAGTAAGCCTTTCTGCCGCGAGCGAGCATGAGTCGCTGCTCAGCATGCAGGATGCTATGACCGCAGCTTCGGCTTCGGGAGAAGAGGGGAGAACGCTTCTTTTTGCCGTTGCCATTACCAAGCGCCTGTTTCTTCGGGCGGACAGCCTTGAGCTATAGACAAGAGGATTTTGATGTCCTCCCAGGTGGGTTTCTTAAGGTTTGGATTCCTCAAAAGAGCGCTCGGATGATAAGTCACTATCACGGGATATGATCTGAAATAGTGGACTTTCCCTCTGTAATCTGAAAGTTTCTGCCCTTTTTTCAAAAGAGCTGATGCCGCGTGCCTGCCAAGAGCGCAGATTATCTTCGGGTCTATGATATTTATCTGAGTTATGAGCGTTTCAATGCACATATCGACCTCGTCCGGAAGAGGGTCCCTGTTTTCAGGAGGCCTGCATTTGAGAATATTGCAGATGTATACGTCTTCTCTTTTTATTTTCATGCCTTTTTCTATTATGTCGTTCAGAAGTTTTCCCGCTCTTCCGACAAAAGGCTTTCCGATGAGGTCTTCGTCGCGTCCAGGAGCCTCTCCTATGAAGAGGATTTGTGCCCCGGGATTTCCTTCTCCGAAAACGTAATTTTTTCTGGTCTCTCCGAGCCGGCATTTCATGCATGTGCGGTTTTTTTGAAACAGATTTTCCAACATTTCCGCTTTGTTCACGGAGGTTTCTGGCGATGAACAGAAATTTTCTATATAGTCCACTCCTTCTTCTTCGAGCTCCTCGAGCAGTCCGAGAATTTGTTTTTTAGTCACTGATTTCATCGGCGATGATCCTGATTAAAACCGAAGAGAGTTCTTTTTTCGGAAGGTCTTTTAGCTGTGCTATAATTTTTTCGTTTTTTCCCATAATCAGGACGCTTGAGGAATCGGATCCTATAGCAGAAGGAGCATTAGCCACAATAAGATCGAGAGATTTGTTTTTCAGCTTTTCAGCGGCGTTTCTCTCAAGGTTTGAGGTTTCAAGGGCGAAGCCGACTGAAAATATTTTTTTTCTAAGTCCGGCTGTGCATGCGAGAATGTCCTCTGTAGGGCGTAATTTGATGCTGATGGGTTCTTTTGTTTTTTTTATTTTTTCATCGGATATTTCGAAAGGTTTGTAATCGCTGACCGCCGCCGACATTATAAAAATATCGCACTCTGGAAGAAGCTCGGTCACTTCTCTTTTGAAATCATCGGAAGTGACCGCACGGTGAATGTTTACGCCGTGAGAAGCCGCAACACAGGGCGGACAGATCAAATCGACTCTTGATGCCCTTTGTCTGTAGGCTTCTTTAGCGATTTCAATGCCTGTTTTTCCGCTGGAGAGATTGGTTATGACGCGAACGGGGTCAATATTTTCCGATGCCGCGCCGGCGGTTATGAGAACTTTTTTACCTTCTAGAATGCCTTCCGACAGGATTCTTTCGCAATCCTCGATAAGGATATTCTCATCGGCTAACCTTCCTGTTCCAGTGTCGTTGCAGGCTAAAGATCCCGATACCGGAGAAATCATATAGAAACCGTTTTCACGTATAGAGATGACATTTCTCTGAACAAAGCTGTTTTTCCACATATTGACGTTCATCGCCGGCGCGAAAGCGGCTTTTTTTGTAAACGCGAGAGCTAAAGAAGAAAGCAGATCGTCTCCTGACCCGCGGGCAAGTTTTGAAATAAAATCAGCGCTTGCAGGGGCGATGAGAAGAAGATCCGCCCATTTAGCAAGGTCAATATGAGGAATTGGGAAATCTTTATAGGCATGAAACATATCGGTGAAGACGTCGTCGCCTGTTACAGCTGAAAATACTGACTCTCCCATGAGTTTCATTGCCGCGTGAGTCATAACGGCTTTTACTGTATGACCGTTTTCCCTGAAGCGCCTGATAAGTGAAGGGGCTTTGTATATCGAAATACTACCCGTAAGCCCGAGCAGAATTTTACTCATTACTTTTTCTTTTCTTCTTTTTCCCGGGTATTTTGGTCCTCGTAATAGTAATTAAGTTCTTTCTGCTCCAGTTTCTTAAAAGCAGTCACGAGAGGTTTCTCTTCGAGCTGAATTACTCTGTTTCTAGCGATGGCATTTAGTCTTTTCGCTTCTCTCGCCGCGGCGATTGTTATTTCGAACAGGTCTGTGTTTTCCTGAAGAAGCACATCTTTCGCTATTCTGTAATTTTTATTGTCCAATTTCCTACCTCCTTTATATAATCCTCGTCCACGAGGCACTTTTCAGCTGATATTATGCATTTTATCTTGTCTATTGCTTCCCGGACGTCATCGTTTTCTACTGCATATTTGTAAATGTTTACCTTCTTTAATTCTCTTTCAGCGTTCTCAATTCTCTTTTTGAAATCCTCTCTCTTCTCAGTGCCTCTTCTTATGAGCCTCTTGGCGAGAGATTCGGGCGAGGGAGGGAGTATGAAAACCGTCACAGCCCAGGGGTATATTTTCAAAAGATTCGACACTCCCTGAACGTCGAGATCGAGAAGAGAAATATTATCATTTTTTTGAGATTTATCAATCTGATCAAGAGGGGTCCCGTAAAAAAAACCGTGAACTTCAGCCCATTCGAGAAATTCTTTTCTTTCTACCCTAGATAAAAAATCCTCCTCTGTGATGAAAAAGTAATCCGAACCTTCCTTTTCGTCCGCTCTTTTGGGTCTGGACGTGTAAGATACTATATAGTCAACGCCTTTGATTGAATTCCTCAGTTCTCTGCATATCGTAGTTTTACCCGCGCCTGAAGGCCCGGAAATCGCTATGATGAGTTTTTTTCTCATTCCAAGTTTTGAACCTGTTCACGGATATTTTCGAGATTTTCCTTAATTTTAACAGCTTGAATAGATATCTCGGCTTTCTGGGCTTTTGAAGCTATGGTGTTGGTTTCTCTGTTTATTTCCTGAATTATAAAATCGAGTGTTTTGCCGACAGGAGTGTTTTTTAAGAGAGTCTCCCTGAAATTTCTGAGATGGATTTTCAATCTGTCGATTTCCTCTTGGATCGTGATTTTGTCAGCTAAAAAAGAAATCTCAGTCAATATCCTCGCCTCAATGAAAGTTTTCAGCCAAGCCCTGTCCTGGTCCAAAATTTCTTTTCTGGCAGATAAAAAGGAATCCATTGAATCTGAAAGAATTGATAGAAGCTTTGCTTTTCTCTCCTCGGTCACAAAAGGAGCAATCTTTTCAATTTCACCAAGGGCAATCTCTACTTGATCGAGAATCAATAAAATTGTTTCAGCAAGCCTCGATCCTTCTTCAGTCCTTCTTTCAACAAGTTCAATAAGGGCTTTTTCGATAGTCTTTTCAAGTATATTCCACAGGCTTTTTTCGACAACCGGATTTTCATTTTGCTGCATTAGGCTGAATGACAAAATATGTTCAATGCGGACAGGATCGATTATATTTAGCGTATTTCTCAATTTCTCAAGATTCTCCAGAGTTGAAAGTGCTGTTTTTTCGTCAAAATAAAAACCGCCGTTTATTTGATCTGGATTTTTTATAGTAACAGTCAATGTAACTCTTCCTCGGCTGAGGAACCTTTTCACTATTCCTGCTATTTGGATTTCCATGTTGGAGACTTCTTTTGGGGCATTCAGAGAAATGTCGAGATACCTGTGATTGAGAGATTTTAAGGTTACTGCTATGAGAGTTCCGTCGGGAAGGTTTTGTTCAGTAAAGGCGAAGCCTGTCATGCTTTTCGGCATTTTAGTTTTCCTCGAAAATGACGGATACGGGTCCGTCGTTTATGTATTCCACGTCCATGTGAGACTGAAAATCTCCGGATTTGGTTTCTGAGATTTCAGAGCGCATTTTTTCGCAGAAATAACAGTATAATGGTTTTGCTTCAGTCGCTTTCATGGCTCTGCCGAAATCCGGCCTTCTGCCTCGTTTAGTGTCAGCGTAAAGCGTAAATTGAGATATCAGCAATACTCCGAAATTCATTTCTTTGACGCTTTTTTCAAATGATTTATCCTCCCAGTCGAAAAGCCTTGCGTGGATTATCTTTGACGCGAGAACTTCGGCTTGTCTTTTCGTGTCGCCCTTATTTATGCCAATGTAAACAACGAGCCCTTCTCCGATGGAAGATTTTTTTCCGTTGGAAGACACTTCAGCTCTTTTCACTCTCTGAACCAAAGCCAGCATAAATATAAATCCTGAGTAAAATATTAAAACAGCACGCGGATATGATAATAAAAAAATCCGCTTCAATCAATTATTTTTATTTTTATTTATCCGGATATAGTTTATACTCTTTTTCTTTGACATTATCGGAAAAAACATCTTTAGAATAGAACCCGTCTTTTTCGCGCGGAAAGGAGTGGCAAGATATGGTCTTGGAGCGTTTTAGAAAACACATGGCAGTGATATTCTGGATAGTAGCAGTGGCTTTCGTTGTTATGTTCGGCTGGTCCCAGTTATGGGACACTTTAGCGGGAATCATAGGGAAAAGCAGACCCGCAGCGGAAACGGACTTTCTTGCCGATACGGCTTTTGTAGCGAGGGGAACGGCTCAACCCGCGGTTTTTTACGAACTCGAAGTGGCGCGTGAAGCGGCTACTCTTCAGAGCAGAGGTCAATACATCGGTGAGAAGGAACGGGACATCCTCTATGAAAGAGTTTTTCTTTCGATGATTCTAGATGAAGTTCTCTTCAAAAAAGCCCTCACTGCGGGATTTTCGGTAAGTAAAGATTACCTCGGAGTGATTTCCGACACGCTGACATACTATAACCGTTTTTTCGCTCAGCAGAGGATGATTTCCGAAAAAGATTTCTTTTCAATAATAGAAAAAAGAGAAACTTCAAAACAACTGAAAGCTCTCATTGGAATGTCAGCCTGGATTTCACCTGTCCAGGCAGTTGTCAGAATGAGAATGCAGACTGATAAATACACGACTGAATACGCTTTTTTTACAATTGAAGAAAATAATTCAGGTTTTTCTGTAGAAGACTCGGTTATGCTTTCGGTATATGACAGCTTGAGGTATAAGGGTTATACCTCTCTTCCGGAGCAGGCAGTCGTAAGATATTTAGGATTCTCGTATGGGCCTCAGGAGGAAGACTGGATAAGAACGGAGAGACGTGCTTCTCAGCTCATCGAGAGGATGAGTGGTCTTGAAGGAGACTCGCTGATAGAAATGTTCTCGAATATAGCGTCGCAGTATTCCGACGATTACAGCACTAAAACGACTGGCGGATATTTGGGCTGGATCAACCCGAATGCAGAGATAGACGAGAATTTTATACAGAGCTCTTTCGCCCTCGAACCCGGAGAGATAGGAGGTCCTGTTAGGACAGTATGGGGCTGGCATATTATATATTCAGAAGCAAAAACGGAGGATTCTGTTGAAGTCTCCCATATTCTTCTCGGAGTAAAAGGCGATGCGGAAAGAGACCAGAAGTCGCTCGAACTGATGACGAGAATTCGCCAGGACTCAAAATTCATGAGCCTTGACTCAATCGCGTCGCTTTACTCGCTTGAAATAAAAGAAACTTCTCCTTTTGACAGATGGGGAAAGTATCCTCCTGAATTCGGTTTCATCCAGAGCGCTGTCAATTTCGCTTTTTCGGCGGATTCTGGCACAGTAGGCGGACCCTATATAGGCTCGAGTGACATTGTCATTATCCAAACCTTAAAAAGAATACCCGGGAGCGAAATAACTTTCGAGGACATGAAAAACTGGATATCCGATTCTCTGGCGAAAGAAGCGGCTCTTGAGGTGAGTTTTCAGAAAGCACTGAGGTGTGCTCGGTTGATAGAGGGTGGACAGAGTCTTGCTTCTGCCGTTGCTGTTTCCGGAGGGATTTACAGCAGACCTTCCGTTCACGGGTTTTTCGAAAGCATTGAAAATTCAGGGTCCGGAGGAACTGTCCAAATGGTCGGACTGAGCGCTAGTGAACCCGGTATTTACGGACCGATAAAAGGAACTGAAGGCTGTTACATCGTCCATTTAATCCAGAAAGAATCTCTCTCTGATTCTATTGTTCAGACTGACCTCCCCGCTTACTGGTTTAATTTGAGCCTTATGAGAGGAAGGGAATTTGTGAGCCAGTGGAGCGCCTGTATCCTCGAAAAAGCATTTTCTTCAGGAGAAATAAGGGATTTAAGATACAGGCTCAAACAGCCGGGCGAATAAGTTCGGTTATAGAATAAGAAATAGACGGTTTGGTATTAAATGTAATTTGTTGGGATCATCTACACGAAAACGGTCTTTTTATCAGGTTTTGGAGCTTTGACGACCATAAAGATAAGGTCTTCGCCGCTTTCGTTATACCAGCAATGAACTATATCTTTTGGGCTCTCGACGAGAGTGTTTTTGCCCACCGTTACTTTTTCCTTTCCAATCTCGCATATTCCCTTGCCTTCTATAACAAAAAAGGCAACATCAACCGGAGTTATATGCCTTTTTAGGGATTGTCCGGGTTTTAGCGTTATTATTGTGATCAACGCTTCGTTTTTATCATAAAGGTTCCTCGCGTCAATATTGTGAGCATTTTCCATTACGGGAGTCTCCGAAAGAGTTTTTGTTACTATCATTTTTCCTCCAAAAAGAAACCGCCCCCTATTTAACGGAGGCGGTGTTTATAAAAAAAAGCTGTTGTCTATTTTCTTCCGCAGCGGCTTTGACCACGGCAGCCATGAACATCATGATCGCAGTTTCCCGAGTGTCTGCCGGATTGTCTTTCGTCGCTTCGATGGTTTCCCTTTTCATTGGAGTCGCAGTTTTCACAGTTCTCGCATGAAGAACATTCGCAGGATTCTTTGTCACACTCGTGAGTGCAGTTTTCGCACAAACAATCCCTGTCCGATATTTGCTCTGATGAAATCTCGTTTATGATGGCGGCTCCGTAAAAGAAAGGAACCGAAAATATCTGACCTGATGCCAGAAGCGTTATAAATGTCAGTATAAGCATTTATTCTCCTTTTTTATGTATGTGAAGCGTATTAGGCAGGCAAAATCATTCAATCCACACGCAGTATAGGAGATGAAGATTTATTGAGTTCTGATGGTTCGGACTAAAGTCCGTCGTTCTTAAAACCAAAGCGAGGTGATTATTTAATAAATTTTCAATTTTTATTGAGAATGATCGGGAGGTATTCGGAGACGTTTTTTCTTCCGGATAAGCAAAAATTTTCAACAGAGGAAATGAAACAACACAAGAGCATTTTTCATGATGCCGGGATTTTCGGCATGATTCTGAAATGAAAATCCTGCATGGGCGGCAGAAGGATTGTTTGTCTGAAAGATTTATGGATACAGGTTTATGTCTGCCGCATTTTGCGTAAATAGGAAGTGGAAGGATTAAATTGGAGCATAAAAAAACTGACGCAAAAAAAATGTTTTTCATAGGTCTGATCTTAAATTATATCCGCAGTTAGGGTCAATACCGGAATACAGATTGAATTTTACAGTTTTGCTCCTATGCCTGAGCCGACCAATGAGTCTGAATTGAAGTTTTCGAAGCGGAAATACATAATGACATGCCCTGGCAGAATAAGCGAGCCGATGAATTCCTCGTAAACGGATGTATTGGATGTATAAAACATGTTGTTGACGTAATCATGACGTTGAAATACAGGGGTCGCCCCGGATACGATATTGTTGTTTTGGTATTTGAAATAGTAATTGACCGGCGCGCTCGATGATGGAACCTGGAAATATCCGATACCTCTTCCATCGTCCGTATCGTAGTCGATTGCAGTGTAACGACCTGCAACATCAGAGAAGGGAACAGGCGCAGGCGGGTATTTTACACCGAGGATGTATTCTCCGTTGCCCTGAATGATCATTGTTTTGCCCGGATCGACAGTCCCGTAGCGGACAATGGATCCTTCCGTGAATATGATGCGGGAAGAATCGACTGGAGAGACCTGCCATGTCCCCGATCCAGTGCCCTGAAAATAGTTGAAAGGAGAGGTGATCTGTGAAGGTTCCGGGGCTGTTCCGTATGTGTAGGTTCCATTTGCATTTATTGTGAATCCGCCCCAGTCTGCAAAACCTTCCGAAACGAAGACGATGAAAATATAATTTCCCTCAAGCGCGGAATTATTCAAGTTTCTGTGCGAAGTTATGCCGAAAGTTATCCCGAACTGTTTATTGCCCAGAGGGACTGAAGTTATGAAAATCTCCCCCGGGACTTCGATTATGTAATGATTGTTTGAGGTTATGTATGCGCCGCTGTAGTTGGGGTCGGAAGAAACCGTGAATGTTCCCTTTGTGGTGTCGCCTGTCGTTATATTGACGAAGGTGTATTCCTTGGCGTCGAAATCGATATTGAGTGTTACCATATCACCGGAAGGGGTTACCCCGAAGTAATTTTCTTCAGGAGTTGTAGTCCCGCCGCCTCCTCCCGAAGGGCCTGTCCCTGTGGAACTTGAGCAGGAAAAACCTGTGACTGCCATGGCGGTTAGCATAAAAACCGCCGCGCATTGAAGAAGCCTAATCTTCATTTTAACCTCCATTTTTATAACCCCGACAAGGTTTCACAAGGATTATACGACTGAAGGGATTAAAAAAGCACTAAAAAAAATTGTTGGAAAACTATTGTCCGAGACACCAATCGACGGCATGTTTCATCAGATCCCAGTCCGAACCTCTATCGTTGAATTCCTTGAAGTGGTCTAAACCGTCCCTGTAGCTATCTTCCTCCCATTCGGGATGAGGACCCGTCAGGAATACTCTTCCTCTTCCGTATTCACAGGCGATAATGGCCGGTCTGTTTATCTCAGAATATTTTCCAGCAATAAAAACATTCTGACCGGAAGAAGTGTCAGGTTCGAGGTATGGGCCATTGTAGAACATCATCCATGCGGAATCGGCAAAAGAAGAAGTAATAGGATGTGTGTTGTCTATGTCTATCCT
>JAFGIG010000032.1 GCA_016929715.1 Caldifarciminota bacterium | reverse complement strand
TTCGCGGTTACATTCTTTTTCTTCTCTTTACTTTTATTCGTGTCCCAATTTTTGTTTTCAAAAATTGTATTCGCGTAGAGATTTTTCATCCTCGATGAAAAACCGGATTCGCGGTTAAATCCTTTTTTCATATTGCACAAGCAACGATAACTCTTGACCTAAAAATGACGGAATAACGGTTTTATCAATATATGAAGAATCTCAAAACCGCGAAAAATGGGAGTTTTAAAAAAAGATAAAATCCTGTAAAATAAACCATAGAGGTATAATTTGTCTTTAAGAGCCAAAACTCATCTAATTTTGGCGGTTTTAGCCGCTGTCCTGTTTATCTTTCTTCTCGTCACAAACTTTCTCTATTTCAATACATATCTTGCTGTCGCCGTGTGTGTTTTGTATTCGGTGTTCACAATATTTTTAGTTGATAGGTTTATTCTCGTTAAAATTGCTAGTCTTTCTAAATTCGCGCAGGATCTCTCTAACGATACGGATAAGGACAAAAGACTCGTATTTAAGGGAAAAGACGAAATATCAAAACTGGGAGAGAATATTAACAAGATGCTCGATTCAATACAAGAGTCGAGCCTGGAAAAAATAATCGCAGGCGAGATGACTAACGCGATTATTAAAAATTCTCCCATTGGAATCTCCGTCAGAAGCAGTAAAGGCACTCTATTGTATTACAATGAGATGTGGAAAAATTTATGGGGAATGTCTGACGACGATATCCATGCGGACAAAGAAGAAAGAAAAGAGTTCAAAACCGACCAGAAAGACTCTTACATGAAAGACTGGATCCTTGATGTCGAAAAAATATACAAAGAAGGAGGGACTCTTTTAATTCCCCAACTTCACATTCAAAGGCCGAGAATCGGAGGGTCTATTTGGATATCGCATTATTTTTATTCCATTCTCGGCAAAGACGGAAAGGTCGATCGTGTTGTCATAATGACAGAAGACATCACTGAAAAAAAATTCGAAGAAGACAGAAAGAGGCTGAAACAGGAAAGAGCTAAAGAATACCAGGACACTCTTTTTGAATTAATCAGAGGCGGAACCGAAAACGTAATGGAGTATTACGCGATACTGCTTGAAAAGACTGCCAAGGCGATGAAAGCCGACTTGGCGAGTCTTTGGTTTTACAATAAAGACGGATCGGAAGCAATATGTGAACTGATGTTCAATAGAAACGAGAAAAGATTTGAAAAAGGTTGGACTATTAAAACAGACGATTGTCCTCTTTACTTCAACTCAATAGAAATAAACAGGCTTCTTTCGGTCGAAGATGTTTATATAAACCCGATTACCTCTGAACTTGCCCCAACTTATTGCAAAAATTATTCAGTTATATCAAAGCTCGATGTTCCAGTCCGGACTAGCGGGAGCATAATCGGTATTTTAAGTTTTGAAAAAACTGAACACATTTACGAATGGACTGACGACGACGAGAATTTCGCGGCATCGGTTTCGGATATAGTTTCTCTCGCTTATGAGACAAATGAGAAGGAAAAAACGAAGAAACTTCTCGAAGAATCCGAAAAAAAATACAGGGATATCGTAGATAATTCTCTTGTTGGTGTCTTCATAACAGACATAGAAGGGAATTTTCTTTTTGCCAACATTGCAATGGCTGCCATTCTCGACTGTCATTCGCCCGGGGAGCTTATGAAGATGAAAGCCCCGTCATTTTACACCCAGCCCCAAATCAGAAAGAATATTCTTGAGAACATAAAAATATTTGGCAGGCTTGAGAATTTTGAACTGGAACTTATAACTGTGAAAAACGAACAGAAGAGCGTTTTGCTGAACGCTTATTTTTACGATGACACTATTACTGGAATGATGATGGATATTACGGAGATAAAAAAAGCAGAAGAGCGTCTCGCTTCTGAGAAAGAAAGACTGTCTGTAACCCTTAAATCAATAGGAGACGGCGTAATAGTAACAGATATGAAGGGCGACGTCATACTGATGAACGCCGTCGCCGAGGAACTCACCGGATTGGCGGAAGAGGAAGCTTCAGGGAAACCTGTAGCGGAAGTTTTTGCTATATCCGACAGGGATACCGGCAATCCAATTGAAAACCCGGTGAAAAAAGCTCTCGCGACAGGAGAGATAGCTTCACTTTCAGAAAAAGCCATACTCATGTCGAAAAGCGGAGAAGAAAAAATACTTGCCGACAGTGCTGCTCCAATCAAAGACAGAACGGGGAGAATTATAGGGGCCGTCCTCGTGTTCAGGGATATAACGGAAAAGTTCAGAATTGAACAGGAGCTTTTCAAGGTTGACAAGCTCGAGACAGTGGGGCTTCTCGCCGGCGGAATAGCTCATGATTTCAACAATATGCTTGCAGGGATATTGGCGAATATTTCGTTGGCAAAAATCCTCAAAGACGAAGAGGAAAAGATAAAATTTCTTGAAAAAGCCGAAAAGGGTGTTGACAGAGCGAAAGACCTCACCACTCAGCTTCTGGTGTTTTCTAAGGGAGGGGACCCCGTTAAAAACGTTGTTTCATTGAAAGATTTGTTAAGGGAAACAGCTTCTTTCGCAGTAACCGGTTCGAAGTCAAAATGCGAATTTATTTTTTCAGAAAATCTTACAAATGTAGAAGCGGATCCGGGTCAAATAAGCCAGGTCGTAAACAATATAGTGATAAATGCAGATCACGCAATGCCCGACGGCGGTATAATAAGGATAGAGGCAGAAAATTATTCAGTTGGAAAAGTCTCGACACTGCCTTTGAAAGACGGAAATTACGTCAGAATTTCAGTGAAAGACGAAGGTCTCGGAATTGCTCCTGAAAATCTTAAAAAGATATTCGATCCATTTTATTCCACTAAAAAGAAAGGCAGCGGTTTAGGCCTTGCGATATGCTACACGATTGTCAAAAATCACGGTGGACATATCAGTGTTTATTCAGAACAGGGGAAAGGCTCACTTTTCAGTATATATCTTCCCGCCACCGATGCAGAAGACACTACGAAAGAGAAAATAAAGGAGATAGTTTACGGAAAGGGAAAAATTCTCATTATGGACGATGAACCAGATATAAGAGAGAGTTCAATTGAAATGATATCCTACATGGGTTACGAATGTGATTCCGTTTCAGACGGGAAACAAGCGTTGTCTTATTACAGCGATAAGCTGGAGAAAGGCGAAAAATACGACGCGGTTATTCTCGATCTCACGGTTCCGGGAGAAATGGGAGGGAAAGAAGCGATGAAGCTGATAAAGGAAATTGATATAGATGCAATAGGAATTGTCTCAAGCGGTTATTCTGACGATCCTGTCCTTTCAAATTTTTCTAATTACGGCTTCAGCGGCAGGATAATAAAACCTTTTAAGATAGAAGAACTCAGCGAATTACTGTCGGAACTCCTTCCATCGAGTAAAAAAAAAGTAATGGAGGTATAAATGCCTTTTAGTAAAAAAACTTTATCCAGAATGGAAAAACTCCCGACTGAAAAAAAGTTTTGGGACAATATAAGGAGAGCTCCGAAAAGAGAAATGCCTCTGAAGAAAAAAGACATTAAAAAAGCCCTGATGAATGCTCTCAGATACGTTCCGAAAAAATTTCACGAAGAACTCGCCCTCGAATTCCTGGAAGAGCTTCTCTCAAAGGGAAGGATATATGCTTACAGGTTCAGGCCGGAAGGAAATATAAAAGCGAAACCCGTTGACGGATACAAAGGAATTCTCGAGGCGAGAGCGCTTCAGGTCAACATAGACAACAACCTGGATTTTGATGTAGCTCTGTATCCCTATGAACTTGTAACTTACGGCGAAACAGGTCAGGTCTGTCAGAACTGGCTTCAGTATCTCCAGATAAAAGAATACCTCGAAGAGATGACTGAAGATCAGACCCTTGTCATAACGTCAGGTCATCCTCTCGGTATTTTTCCTTCTAAAAAAAATGCTCCAAGAGTCATTTCGACAAACGGACTACTCGTAGGGCAATGGGACAATCCTGAGATGTTTAACAGAGCCGCGGCGCTTGGTGTCTCGAATTACGGTCAAATGACGGCCGGAGGCTGGATGTATATAGGACCTCAGGGAATAGTTCACGGAACATATATAACGCTTCTGAACGCGGGAAGAAAATACCTTGGCATCGATGAGGATAAAGACCTGTCTGGCGTGCTTTTTATATCCTCTGGGCTGGGCGGAATGAGCGGTGCTCAGGCAAAAGCTGTTGAAATCGCAGGCGGGATAGGAGTGATTGCCGAAGTCGATTATTCGAGAATCAGGACAAGGCATTCACAGGGATGGGTAAAAATTGTATCAGATGACCTCGACCGTGTTTTCGCCGAAGTCGAGTCTAACAGAAAATCAAAAAAATCCGTTTCGATAGCCTATCACGGAAACATAGTGGATCTTCTCGAATATTGCGCGGCAAAAAATATCAGCGTTGAGCTGGCTTCGGATCAAACCTCCTGCCACGCGGTCTATGAAGGCGGATACACACCGGCGGGGCTGTCTTTCGAAGAAGGAAGGATTTTACTTTCGGAAAATCCTTCCCTTTTCAGGCAAAAGGTGGATCAGTCGCTCAAAAGGCATTTTGACGCATTGAAGAAACTAACGGACAAAGGAACGAGATTCTGGGACTACGGAAACAGTTTTATGGCGTCGGTCTTTGAAGCAGGAGAGAGATGCATATCGAAAAACGGATCAGACACTAATGACGGATTTATCTGGCCTTCATACGTTGAAGATATAATGGGACCCATATGTTTTGACCGCGGATTCGGTCCATTTCGGTGGATTTGCCTCACCGGAAAGCAAAAAGATCTTAAGATGACGGACCAGGCGGCGATGTCCTGCCTGGATCCGAAACTCAGCTCGCTTCACAGGGACAACTACTGCTGGATAAGAGACGCTTCTAAAAACAAGCTCGTAGTTGGGACAAAAGCCCGGATTCTCTATGCCGATGAAAAAGGAAGAACATCTATTGCGCTGAAGTTCAACAAAATGGTCAGAGAAAGCCTTATAGGTCCGGTAATGCTCGGCAGGGATCATCACGACGTATCCGGGACGGATTCTCCATACAGAGAAACCGCCAATATATACGACGGAAGCCGTTATTGTTCGGAAATGTCCGTCCAGTGTTTTGCCGGCAATGCCGCGAGAGGCATGACTCTCGCAGTGCTCTCAAACGGAGGCGGAGTGGGAATAGGAAGATCGAGCAACGGAGGATACGGTCTGGTTTTAGACGGAAGCGCGGAAAAGGATAGAATAATAAAAAACGCGATAAGCTGGGATGTTATGTGCGGAGTAGCAAGAAGAAGCTGGGCTATGAACGAAAACGCTCTCAAGACCGCGAAAACTTGGAATTTGGCGATGGGAAAAAAGGGCATGATAAATCTGCCCAATATAGCATCTGAAGAGGTTATAGACAGCCTTGTCGGTAAATTAAATGATTTCGGCGATTTATGAAAAGTGGTTTTTTTCCTTTCCTTCTATGACAATTTTGCTCAGATCAGCGAATTTCTTAAAAAGATGCGACGCAGATAAAAGAAGGGCTTTTCTGTTTTCTTCCAGGACAGTATCTTCCGTGTTGACCATCACATTGTCGAAGAAATCGTCAACAGGTTTTTTGAGTTTCAAGAGTTCTTCCATTGCTCCGCGATAGTCTTTTTTCAGGACAAAATTTTCCACAAAAGGTCGTGATTTTTTAAGGCTGAGAAAGAGTTCTTTTTCCTGAGGTTCTGAAAAAAGTTTTTCTTGCGGCTCTTTCTCGCATAAAAAACCCTCCAGTATTCTTTCTGTTCTCTTTGAAGCGACGGCAAGATCGATGAAGTTTTCCTTCTCTCTGAAATCCGCGAGAGCTTCAGCAATTTCCAAAGCTTTTAGACAGTCATTTGACGCATAAGCCATCGAGGCGTCGACCACGTCATACCTTAAATTTCTATCCTTGAGTAATTTCGACAACCTTGAATCCAAATAGCTTTGGATCTCTCTCAAAGCCTTTTCTCTTTCCTCTCCAGTCATAAAACCGGATCTAAAATAGAGGTCGAGGTTTTTCTCTATCCATTTTTCGAAGGAGATGTGCCATTTATTAGCCAGTAGAAAATTAATTATTGTATTGGCTGACTTTCTCAGTGCGTAAGGATCCGCGGAGCCTGTCGGGGCACCCAGTTTGGAAATAAAACCGCAGAGATGGTCCATTTTGTCGGCTAAACCGAGAACGACGGATTCGTTTGATGCTTCGGATTGGTAAGGGTCCCAGTCCAAATAGTGTTCTTTTATTATCCTTGAGGTCAGTTCCGTTTCTCCTGATTTAAGGGCATAATAATAACCAATGACTCCCTGTAGGGAAGTAAACTCTTTTCCGTCTCTTATCATCGAGGTCGCCATATCGCACTTGCAGAGAAAAGAAGCCCTTTTAAGGGCAGGCAGATCGATTTTTTCCGGACAAAACCCGCATAAGAATTCTGCCATCGCGCTCAATCTCAGAGTTTTATCCCCAAGAGATCCAAGGCCTTTCATGTAAGTCATTTCATTGAGAGATTCGAGATAATCCTCAAGTGGAATCTTGGTATCTTCATGGTAGTAGAAATAAGCATCTTCGAGTCTAGAACCGACTATTGTCTCATTGCCTTTCACCGAGTTTTGGGCGGCTTTTTGAGAGATGCCATCGGCGACATAGATAAAATAAGGAAGAAGAGAATCGTTTTTACCCCAAACAGAAAAATCGCGCTGATGGCTTTTCAGCGCTGTGGTTATAATCTCTTTTGGAAGGTTCATGTAAGTTTCCGGAAGCGAACCTGATACGAGGACAGGGAACTCGACTAAATTTGATACTTCGTCGAGCAGTTCTTCATCTTCAATAAGCTTGCCGCCGAGTTCAGAACTCTTTTTTTGGAGTTTTTCTTTAAGTATTTTTTTTCTTTCATAAAAATCCGCTATGATATCGTTTTTCCTGAGCTCCTCAGAGTAATTTTCCGGCGTCAATAAAATTTCTCGTTTTTTTCCGATGTCTCCTGAAAGGGTTTTATCCGTTGATGTCACTCCGGCTATTTCCAGGGGAACAACCTTTCCCCCATACAACAAGACAATGTTTCGGATAGGCCTCGCAAAACGGAATCCCGAAGGTTCCCATCTCATCGCCTTGGGAAATTTAACTGTTGAAAGCGTGTTTTTTATCCACGGGGGAATCAGTGTTTCCGCTCTTGAACCTTGGATGGATTTTTTGATGCAGACAAATTCTCCTTTTTCGTTTTTCTCAATGAAAATGTCGTCTTTAGCCGCGTTGTTTTTTTTCAAAAATCCTTCAAGAGCTTTTGTCGGTTTTAATCCGGATAAAATATCTTCACCTCTCATTGTTGTTTCTTCTGAACTAAAGGCGATTTTCACGGAAGGGCCGGTAACTGTAATTTCTGAGTCCAGCTGTTTTGATGACAGTCCATTGACCAAGAGCGCCAGACGTCTTGGAGTAAAAAAAACAGCAACACTTGAATATGACAGTTTTGATTCATTAAAAAATTCAACAGCCTTCTCCTCGATGTGAACCGAAAAGGGCAAGAGATACGAAGAGGGTATATCTTCGAAGTAGAGTTCAAAGAGGAGATTTTCATTCATCGGCGTTTTCTTTGTCCTTGTATGTCTTTGCCGCGGCGCGGGAAAGTTTTCTGATCCTGCCTATGTAGGCGGCTCTTTCATCGGGGCTTATGGCTCCTCTTGCGTCCAATATGTTGAAAAGATGAGAGCATTTTATCGCATAGTCGTATGCGGGAAAAACGAGCTTATCTTCCAGAAGCCTGAAAGATTCCCTTTCATATTTTTCAAAAATTTCCCGGCAGAGATCGGTGTCTGCTTTTCGGAAATTAAATTCGCACCACTCCTCCTCGGATATTCCGTATATGTCGTTCCAAAGAAGGTCTTTTGACAGGAATATATCCTGAACCCGGTCTTTCTTCTGAATGAAAAGGGCTATCCTTTCGAGGCCGTATGTGATTTCTGCTGAGACGATTTCCAGTTCAAGACCTCCCATCTGCTGGAAATAAGTGAATTGACTTATCTCCATTCCGTCGAGCCAGACTTCCCACCCCAGACCCGAAGCGCCGAGGCTGGGAGATTCCCAGTCATCTTCGACGAATCTGATGTCATGTTCAAAAGAGTTTATTCCTATTTTTTCGAGGCTTTCGATATAGAGTTTCCTGACATCGGAAGGCGCGGGTTTAAGAAGGACCTGAAACTGTGTGAACTGCTGAAATCTCAAGGGGTTGTCATTATATCTGCCGTCTTTAGGTCTTTTCGAAATCTCGAGATAGGCAATACGGACAGGTCTTTTACCGAGAGAAAACAGGAAAGTGAAAGGATTGAAAGTCCCGGCTCCGACTTCGCTTGAATAAGGGTGGGCTATGAGACAGCCTTTTGAAGACCAGTAATCTCCCAAAACTCCTATCATCTCGTCAAAATACATTTTATCCGAACCGGTAGAGTTTTCTGACGGGTTCTTCGACAATCCATATGCATTTAAGGCCTTTGGGGAAAAAAACGAGATCTCCGGCTCCAAAATCGACTTCCTTGCCGTCGCCGTATCTGACTCGGATTTTTCCTTCTATTATCACGCAAGTTTCTTCTTCATCGTATTCCCAGTCAAAGGTTTCGGCGGGGCATGACCAGATAGGCCATTTTTCCGAACCGAGCTCGTTTTTTCTTTCTTCCGATATTTGTTTCTCAACTCTGATTTCCATAATTTACCTCCCGGATATCCTAAATACAGCAAAGAGAATATATTTGAGCCATGACTTTTGTCAATGAGATTATTGATACCAAATGAAAGGTTTTTTTGTTATTATAAGAAAAAAGGTCTGAATTTTATCAATGAAACCTGTAAACTTTTTTTTCGCGGCGCTAAGTGCGTTATTTTTTGCCGCTGAATCTTATGCGGGAGAAATAGTCTTTCCCCTGAGACTTACCTTGGATGACATTTCAATAGAAAATATAGGCAGTTACAGCTCAGTAAATATAAGAGGCGGTAAAAACACGCGATCCGGCGGAGTCCCGTCTCTTCCCTCGTTAAAAATCATGCTCAGCATTCCCTCTACATCGAGAATCCTCCGTGTGCGTATAGAAGATGTCCAATGGAAGTTTTTGGGTTTTTATGATGTCTATCCGGCTCAGGATCCCTGCCCCTACAGTTCTGTTCCTCAATTTCAGAAAGAAGACGAGAAAGTTTATAAAACAGACGCCTTTTATCCGGAAGAGCCGCTTGAAAGTTTTTGGACAGGGAATAAATCAGGATTTATGTTAGGATGCGCCGTATTCTGCCCTTTCAGATACAATCCCGTCAGCAGAGAGCTCTACTACATGTCTTATGCCAGAATCGCCATGCTATACGAAGAGGGAATCGAAGAAGCGCTTTTTTTGACAGATGAGCAGATCAGGGTTTTCAAAGAAGACGTTAGTTCTCTGGTCTGGAATCCTGAGGCGGTTGAAGAGAATGCCCCTTTTGAAAAATTCGGCGGAGAGATTTTTTATGAGTATATTGTGATAACTACAGAGTATCTTTTTCCATATTTCCAAAATCTCCTCAATTGGAAGACCGAAAAAGGTGTAAGGGCGGGTATTTTTACAAAAGAGTGGATCACTCAGAATTACACGGGGCTTGACGACCTTGAAAAAATGAGAGAATTCGTGAAAGATTACCACAGAAATCATGGGCTCATATATCTCGTCCTCGCCGGCGACTATGAAAATCTCGGCGCGAGAATGGTCCCCGTCAGTGTCGGAACAGGATTTTTCGACAATGCTCCGAGCGATATGTATTTTTCAGATGTAACCCCTTATTCGTCGAACTGGGACGCCAACGGCAACCGTCTTTACGGGGAATTTTCTGTTGACGGATGCGACTGGTTTGCTGATGTCTATGTGGGCAGATTTCCGGTTACCGAACCTTTTCAGGTGACAAGATATATTGAGAAAGTTTTGACTTATGAGATGTATCCCCTCCATGGATTCCTGGAAAGATCTCTGCAGGGAGGTGGGTTGCTCTGGCCAACTTACAACCATTACGGAAGCGTTTTGTGCGATTCGATAGCTGACAACCGGCTTCCTCTTAACTGGTCTCACACAAAAATTTACGAATCATTTTATTCTCATCCCGGGGGTTTTAACGATTCACTCAGCAAAGGATACAGTTGGTGTCATATAGCTTCTCATGGAAACGAAAACGGAACTTACTGGTATAACGCTCCTGCGGATATGCTGACTAAAACGATGGCTGACGCTTTGACTAACGGAATGAAAATCGGTGTCGTTCATTCAATAGCCTGCGAAGCGGGATGGTTTGATCAAAAAGACTGCCTTGCAGAGCGTTTATTCAACGCTCCTAACGGCGGAGCTGTCGCGGCGATTTTCAATTCGAGATTAGGATGGGGACAGGCGCCTGGATTCGGCAGTTCCGACTATTTGAGCCTTTGGACGGCTGAAGCTGTTTTCACGCTCGATTTGAGAAATATAGGCAGAGCGCTTTCTGCCGCTAAGGATAAAATAACTTTCGGAATCAACTCAAACCCGATGGGTGCTATAGACCACTGGTCAATGGTGGAACTAAATCTATTCGGGGACCCCGAAACTCAGATATATTCACGCGAACCCTTGGAGATGGCTGTAAGTCATCCTCCGAAGTTGACTCTTGGAAATCACAATTTTACAGTCACTGTTTATTCAGGGAGACAACCTCTGGCCGATGCGACTTGCTGTCTCTCCAGAACTCAAGGTTCTGAGATCTGGTTTAGGGCCAGGACGGGGACAAACGGAGTTGCCTCTATTTCATGTTCTATTCCTGATCCCGCGCCAGTCGTTTTTACAGTGTATGCCAGGGATCATTTTTTCTTCAGGGAAACTCTGCAGGTATCTTCGAATGAGCCCTATGTTGCTCTGGCTTACATAGACACAATTTGCGGAGGATATGAAAATGGGGAAGTAAATCCCGCCTGCGCATACGAAATGACTATAGCGGCTGTCAACTTCGGAACTGAAGATGCCTATGGGGTTCGTGCTTATTTGTCGTCTGATGACTCCAGTATTATACTCGATTATGACACTGTTTTTTTGGGCGACATAACACCAGGAGATACATCTGTTGCGCCTTTTCCCTTTGCATTCTTAATCGTTCCTGCTGTTCCTGACAGGTATAATATTCCTCTGAATCTAGTATGTTATGACAGCTCAGGGAATATATGGACGACTTCTTTTTTCCTCGGAGTGAATGCGGGTGTTCTCTCAATCAAGAGTTATCACGGTCCACCTGAGTTTATTCCAGGACATGTCCATAGACTCGGATTTACGGTGAAAAACTCAGGCAG
>JAFGIG010000140.1 GCA_016929715.1 Caldifarciminota bacterium | reverse complement strand
CTGACCGCCAGTTCGGGTCCGGGAATTAGTTTAATGCAGGAAGGAATATCATATTCGGCAGGAGCCGAAGTTCCCTGCCTCATCGTAAATGTCATGAGAGCCGGTCCCGGTCTCGGCAACATTGCCCCCGAACAGTCGGACTACAACCAGTCTGTTAAAGGCGGAGGACACGGTTCATATAAACTCATTGTTCTTGCTCCGAATTCAGCGCAGGAGATGTGCGACCTGACAATCAAAGGCCTCGAGCTTGCAGATAAATACAGAACTCCGGTCGTGCTTCTTTCCGACGCTTTTATCGGCCAGATGATGGAACCCGTAGATTTTCCCGAACCCATTTCAAAAGAAGAACTTCCGAAAAAGCCGTGGGCGACTCAGGGAACTGCAGAACACTCAAAAAACCTGATAAATTCTATTTACCTTGAACCGTCCGAGATGGAAGACCACATAAAAAGGCTCGGCGAGAAATTCAAAACCATTGAAAAAAATGAAATTATGCACGAAGAATTTCAGACACAGGACGCGGATATCCTTCTCGTCGGCTACGGAATTACATCAAGAATTCTGAAAGACGTAACAGAAAAAGCAAGGAATGAAGGTATCAAAGTCGGCCTTTTCAGACCCATTACTCTCTGGCCTTTTCCAGGAAAAGCTCTGACGGATCTCTCTAAAAAAGTTAAAAATATTCTCGTCGTCGAGATGTCCGACGGGCAGCTTTTTGAGGATATTAAGCTTCAGGCAAACTGCATGAAAGAGATTTATTCTTACACAAGAATGGGCGGAATTGTCCCGACTTCAACCGAAGTGCTCGAACAAGTAAAAAAAATAATGGGGAGGAAATAATGGGCAAAGTCCTCAGAAAACCTAAAGGCTTTTATGACATTTTTTTCAGAAATCCCAGCCCGGATAAGAAGTCAACCCACTACTGTCCCGGCTGCGGGCACGGAATAGTTCATAAAATGATAGCCGAAGCCATCGAGGATTTCGGTATAGCAGAAAAAACCATCTGGGTCAGCCCCGTCGGCTGCAGCGTTTTCGGATATTATTATTTCGATTGCGGACACCAGCAGGCACCCCACGGAAGGGCTCCTGCGGTGGCAACTGGAATAAAAAGGGCCAAACCGGATACAATAGTAATCAGCTACCAGGGCGACGGAGACCTTGCGGCGATAGGCGGAAACGAGATCCTGCACGCCGCCAACAGAGGAGAAGGAATATCAGTCTTTTTCGTGAACAACAGCATTTACGGTATGACTGGCGGACAGATGGCTCCTACTACTTTAGTGGGTCAAAAAACCACGACATCGCCTTACGGCAGAAATCCTGCAAATGAAGGACATCCGTTGAGAATGGCTGAATTGATTTCTCAGCTCGAAGCGCCCGTCTATGTTGAAAGAGTCAGCCTTCATGACACTAAAAACAGAATAAAAACCAGACAAGCCATAAGAAAAGCCCTTCAACTTCAGGTTGACAACAAGGGATTTTCATTCGTAGAAATACTCTCGCAATGCCCTTCCGGATGGAAAGTGTCTCCTGTCGATTCCCTGAAATGGATAGAAGAAAATCAGCTCCCTTATTTTCCAGTAAATGTTTTCAAAGATGTATCTTCGGAAAGAGAGAAAATCAAAATTAAAGAACCACTCTGGGACAAATCAAAAATATCTCAAGCGCTCGAACTGGACATTGAAAGCAAATCCTACCCCGCGCCAAAACCTTTGAAAGCCCTTTATGAAGAACCCAGGATTAAAATCGCCGGTTTCGGCGGACAGGGTATTTTAATGCTCGGCGTCCTTCTCGCAGAAGCGGCAATGCTGACAGGCAAAGAAGTTACTTGGATTCCTTCATATGGACCCGAAATGAGGGGAGGGACAGCAAATTGTCACGTAGTTATCAAAAACGGAAAAATATCGAATCCGAGCGTTGACAAACCTGATATCCTTATTGCAATGAATCAGCCGTCACTCGAAAAATTTGAAAAAGACGTTGCTACGGGTGGACTTATAATAATAGACACAACCCTCGTAAAAAAAGGCGTTTCTCGAAAAGATGTGGAGGTTTTGGCAAAACCTTTCAGCGATATCGCTGACAAAGAACTCAAAAGCACAAAAGTGACTAATTCCCTAATCATCGGCGCTCTTATAGGAAAAACCGGCATGCTCGACAAAACATCGCTTTTCGACGCTTTCAAGATCCACATAACGAAAGAAAACCTAATCGACATAAACAAGAAAGCTTTGGAGAAAGGCTTAACGCTTTCTCAGTGATATAGATACTTTTTAAGGGTTAGTATAATAAGCCGGTTAAAACCCAAGAGGTGTTTTTATGATAAAAAACATGGAAGAACTCGTAAAAAAAGCTGTCTCCGGCGGCAAAAAAATATTGTCCGTCGCGTGCGCTGAGGATGAAAACGTTCTCGAAGCCATTGCCAGAGCCGTCGATATTGATTTAGCTTACCCCCTTCTCTTCGGCGACAAAGGGGTCATTGTCGATTTGTTGAAAAAAATCGGAATCGAAAACAGTCGATTCGAGATTGTCGACGTAAAAGACGAAAATGAAGCCGTCCGGCAGGCAGTTTCGGCTGTCAGCAGCGGCCAGGCTGATTTTCTTATGAAAGGGCTTGTTTCCACTTCCAAGTTTTTAAAAAACGTCCTCGACAAGGAATACGGCCTGAGATCTTCTCAGCTGCTAAGCCACGCGGCAATACTGTCTCTGCCTTCATACCACAAACTCCTAATAGTAACGGACGGAGGAATGAATGAACACCCCGATATCGGGGCAAAGATTCACATCCTTGAAAATTCAGTCAGACTTTGCGAGAAACTAGGCATCGTCAACCCTAAGGTGGCTGTTCTGGCTGGTGTCGAAACAGTTTCTGAAAAACAACCTGAAACAGTTGATGCAGCTCAGATGAGCAAGATGAATTTTAACGGGCAGATAAAAAATTGCGTCGTAGACGGACCTCTCGCGATAGACGCGGCTCTGTCTTCAGAATCAGCAACGCATAAAAACATCAAATCTCCTGTGGCCGGAGATGCTGACATTTTCATGGTTCCTTCAATGTCCGCAGGTAACATGCTCGCAAAATCACTCATATATCTGGCTTCCGCTCAAGCCGCGGGGGCTATTCTCGGCACATCTAAACCGGTCGTTATGCTGTCGAGGTCGGATGAACCTAAAACAAAGCTCAATTCCATCGCTCTCGGATCGCTTCTCGCTCAATCAGGCAAGGCCGCTGATTGTTCATAATGATTTGCATTTTCAGGGGATTTAACAGATAATTCAACGCAACAAACGGAAAAAATATGAAAGAAGACACAGTCGACATATCTGAAAAGAAAATTTTCTATAAAAAAGGAGAAATTATTTTCAGTGAAGGCGACACAGGAAATGAAATGTATCTTATCAAATCCGGAAATGTAAGGATTTACAAGCTTACAGGCAGGATACAGCATACTCTGGCGGTTCTGAAAGAGGGAAATTTTTTCGGAGAGATGGCCATTCTCGATCAATCTCCTAGATCCGCGAGCGCGGAAGCATCTACTGATGTAGAGCTTGTCATTTTTGACAAAGAGGCATTTATATCTAACATCAGAAAAAATCCGTTTATTGAATTCGTCGTCAACGAACTTATTTCAAGGCTCAGGGTGACATCCAATCAGTTTAAACTGCTCGCGATTCCCGATGACGAACTCAGATTTGCAACCGTCCTTTTGAACAAAGCCCAGAGTTTCGCTGAGAATAAAACAGACGATTCCGTCCTGACAATTAACATTGACCCTGAAGGCATTGCCGCCAGCGTGGGCATCAAAGACAGCTCGGCGAGAAAAATGATAGAAAATCTCATGGAATCGGAGGTTATAAGCTATCAGGAAGATAAAATAAGAGTAAACATAGAAAAACTTAAAGAGTTCATACGTTACATTAAGCTTAAAACCAAATTCGAAACTGAGAGCCAGCTATGAAGAAGTTTTACGGAACTGCGGTGTTTGTTTTTTTGATCGCGGTGTTTTCCTGCTCTAAAGATCCGCTCTCTCCTCAGGCAAAACCAATAGCATCACTTAACGTCACCCCGGATACCGCTTTGATTTCTAATGCCCTTTTTACAATTGACGCTTCGGGAAGCCGTTGCTCCGGAGTTCCCGTATCAGACCTTTGGGCAAGATTTACTTGGGATTACGGACTAAACCCCGACTCTGTAGTATGGGAAAATTGGACAAGCCTTCAGTCAATCCTCTCTTCTCCGCCTTCAATTTCATACACGCTTGATACAAACCAATCGTTTCCAATAACTAAAATCATCGCTCTGGAAGTATCCAACACTAATGGCATATCGGACACTGCCGTCGACACGGTGATAATTATCAAGAACTAAAACATGAGTCTGATAAAAGTCGGAGGACAGGCTATTCTCGAAGGAGTTATGATGATGACTCCCATGAGCTGGTCTCTTTCCGTCCGTCAAAATGACGGCACAATAGTGACGAGAAAATGGAAAAGAAAATCATTTCTCGAAAAGCATTCTTTTGCAAGGATGCCTCTGATTAGAGGTTTTGTTGTTCTCTTTGAGACTATGTCTTTAGGATACAAAGCTCTTGAAATGTCCTCACAGATTCTAACCCAAGATGCGAAAAAGACATGGAAAGACGATTTTCTGATGATAGTTTCCCTTATAGCGGCTGTTTTGATTTTTTTCAGCCTGCCTCTTATTGCATCAAAATTCCTATTCCCGGCGGTTTACAAGAATAACCAGTTTCTGTTAAATCTCATAGTCGGCTCATTCAGACTCGTTTTTTTCATTCTTTACGTCCTCGGCATATCTTTAATCAAGGATGTCAGAAGGGTTTTTGAGTATCACGGCGCCGAGCATAAGGCTATATACTGCTATGAATCGGGACAGGAACTTACGCCGGAAAATGCACTAAATTATCAAAAGGAGCACCCAAGATGCGGCACCAGCCTAATTCTCGTGACCGTAATTTTTGCGGTGTTGTTCAGCGCTTTATTCGACACTTTGATTTTTAACATGCTAAATATTTCGAATACGCCTTGGACAAGGACTTTAGTTCATATATTTTACATCCCTTTTATTGCAGGACTGGCTTATGAATTCAACCGCGCCGGCTCGAAACATCTGAAAAACCCAATTTTCAGGTCACTGATTCTTCCGGGTTTATTAATGCAGAAAATCACGACAAAACAGCCGGACAGCAGGCAAATGGAAGTGAGCATCAGCGCCTTGAAAGCTTCTATAGAGGAATTTTCGGATGTCTCTTGAAAATCCGAGACTCGACGATTTTGTGCAAAAAGCGAGAACAAGGCAAAACGCGGTCGATGCGGAAATATCCGAACAGGCAGTGTTTGCCGACCAAAAAAAATATCTGCGTCTTCTCAAGGAAAAATCCGAACTCGACCCAATAGTATCCTTAGCCGATGAAATTGACTCCCTGAAAAAAAAACTCGAGGAGACGAGAAGTATTATTTCATCCGAGAAAGATAATGAACTGCTGGAGCTTGCCGAAATCGAAGAAAAGGAAATCTCAGACTCTCTAAGGAGAAAAATTGAAGGTTTGCTGTTTCACCTTGTCCCCAATGATCCTCTTGATTCAAGAAACATAATAGTTGAAATCAGACCGGCAGCAGGAGGAGAGGAAGCGGCGCTTTTCGCCGGTGACATGTTCAGGATGTATCAAAGATTCGCCGAAGATAATAACTGGAAAACCGAAATAATCGACATTCACAAAAGTGAACTCGGAGGGCTTAAAGAATGCGTATTCTCTGTCTCAGGCAAAGACGTCTATAAGAAAATGAAATTTGAGTCCGGAGTCCACAGAGTCCAGCGAGTTCCCACTACGGAATCAGGCGGCAGAATTCACACTTCGACAATAACGATAGCCATTCTTCCCGAACCGGAAGAAGTCGAAATACAAATTGACCCAAAGGACATAAAAATGGACTTTTTTCACTCTTCCGGGCCCGGCGGACAGAATGTAAACAAACTTTCGACTGCCGTTCGGCTGACTCACATTCCTTCCGGTTTGGCAGTCGTGTGTCAGGAAGAGAGAAGCCAGATAAAAAACAGAGAAAAAGCATATAAAGTCCTCAAAGCAAGACTTTATGACATAAAACTCGGGGAAGAGACCGAGAAAATCACGAGTCAGAGAAGATCACAGGTCGGCAAAGGCGACAGATGCGAACGCATAAGAACCTATAATTTTCCTCAAAAGAGAGTTACAGATCACAGAATAAATTTTTCCATTCACAGACTCGAAGAAATACTCGGCGGAGCTCTCGAACCAGTCATCTCGATGCTCTTAGAGGATGAACGAAACAGAAAAATTTCGGAAATAGGATTATGAATACATCTTTGGCTTGTCAAAACAATATAACCGATTTGATAGACAAAGGTTCCGCTTTGCTCAAATCCAATGGGATAGAATGCTTTCTCGATGAAGCCTATTATTTTCTCTCACACGCATCCGAGATAAGTGTTCAGAATTTATTGGAAAATCCTGATTTCACTTTGGATATGAAAAAAACTCTTCTATATCTAAATTTTCTCCAAAAAAGGGCAGCCAAAACTCCGAGACAATACATAACCGGAAAGGAAACATTCAACGGCATTGAAATTCTCGTGGGACCGGGAGTTTTCATACCCAGACCGGAAACAGCTTTTTTCGCGAGGATTGCGGTTTCTTATCTGAAAGGCATAAAAGGCTCTATTATTGATTGTTATTCTGGATCAGGAGCTCTTTCGCTCTACCTTTCAAAAAATTTACCCGGTGCTGTATTTTTTTCTATTGAGATTTCTGAAGAAGCTGTGAAATGGCAAAAGAAGAATTTGTCCCTCAACCGAGAATTTTCTCAAAATATATTTTTGATAAGATCCGATGCTCTAAAATCCGTCTCTTCCAAGAATAATATAATGGCGGTCATAGCAAATCCGCCGTATATACCTTCTTCCTATCTTCAGTCTCTCGAAGAAGAAGTAATACGCAATGAACCAATTCTTGCTCTCGACGGAGGCCACGACGGACTAGTTCCATTCAGAGAGCTCTCCAAACAAGCTCATAGGATTCTTCCCAAAGGAGGCTTTCTCTTTTCAGAAATCGGCTGTTGTCAATCGGATTCAGCTTCAGAAATTCTACGGGAAGAAGGTTTTGCCTCTGTCTGGAGCGAGAGAGATCTTTCGGGAATCGAAAGAGTGATTGTCGCGGTAAAATAAAAGAGTATTCATGAAATTCAAAGTAGTCAGAGTTTTGACAAATCCTAAAAAGGATTATGCCTCTGTTGTGGAAAAGATAGCAGCTTTTCTTCTGAAAAATGGAGTTCAAATAATTTACGGAGAAATCCCTAACCCGAAAGAAGATCTTGTTATTTCTCTCGGCGGCGACGGGACAATGCTCAAAGCCGCCAAAACAGTCCTTCACAGGGATACACCCATTCTGGGGATAAATCTCGGAAATCTGGGTTTTCTCGCCGACATAAAAGCCGCAGACATAGATATTTCTCTCATTGAACTCGAATCCGGATCCTACAAGTTTGAAAAAAGGATGAACCTGAGGCTTGACGGATCTTCCGACGCACTAAACGATGTAGTTGTAATGCCTAGACTTTCTTTCAGAGTAATACACCTTTTGTGCTTTGTAGACGGGGTTTTTGTAACCGAAATAGTCGGAGACGGCGTAATAGTTTCAACTCCAACCGGATCCACTGCTTATTCACTATCCGCAGGCGGTCCTATAGTCCGGCCTGAAATGGAACTTATGATAATTAATTCAATATCTCCTCACTCCCTTTCACTCAGGCCCTTGATTGTAAGCGCCAAATCAGCCGTAAACATAACTTTGTGCAGTGAGTCTGCGTTCGTCGTCACAGACGGTCAGACTGCAAAAAAAATCTCTAAAGGAGACGAAATCGAGATAGTCAAATCCCCGGATTATACAACTTTACTGCGGCTTGACAGCATTGATTATTTCTCGACGCTTAGGACCAAACTCAAACTCGGCGACAAGAAAATGAGAACAGGCTGTGATGGTTGCAAAAAAAGCTCAAGGTGCTATTATTTCAGTATGCGGGATGATTAAATCCATAACCATACAAAATATCGCCACTATCAAGAAAGCGGAAATACACTTTGCAGAGGGTTTCAACATAATCACAGGCGAAACGGGCTCCGGCAAATCCCTGATATTTGACGCTATTTCTCTTTCTCTGGGTTTTGAAACGGACAGAAGAGCTTTCAGACCTGAAAAATCCCTGTCAGAAATTAAAACAGTTATGACAGACCATTCAGGAAACCAAAGGATCTATGATATAAAAATACCGAAAAAAGGCAGGGCGGCTTTATTTCTAAACGGTGAAAAAGCAGACCGGCAGCAAATCAGACAACTGTCGTCAAAATCGGTGCTTTTGTTCGGACAGAACAAGATGTCAGAACTCTTAAAATCTGAAAACTATTATGAATACCTCGATTGTTTCAGCGGGAACGACAGTATCGCAGACATTTATAGGTCATCCTACGAACATTACAAAAATGCCGCTAAAGAACTCTCCCGGCTCGAAAGGGAAAAGATTCTTGGAGATGAAAAAAAAAGACTGGCGCAATACGAGAAAAGAGAAATGGAAGAGCTTGGATTAAAACCGAACGAATGGGAAGAGACTTCATCAGCAATAAAAAAAATAGAAAATTTCGAAAAAATCAAAACCCATCTTATGAACAGCGAAGAAATCGTCTGTTCTTCCGAAAAAGGCATTTTTGCCCTGTTAAAAGAGTTGAGATCCGAAGTGAATCAGCTTGAACAAATAGATTCTTCTTTCGGGGATATTTCTAATCTTACAGATCAGCTCTGTGTCGTCAGAGACGAACTGGAAAGGGTTTTGTCGAAAATGTCCGATTTTGAATTCGATTCCGAAAAACTGAATTCATTGAGGCAAAGGCGCGAGAAGATAAGTTCAGCTATGAGAAAATTCAACTGTTCTTTCGACGAACTGATTAAAAAAAATGAAGAAATTGAAAATATCTTGTCTGAGTTTTCCATAACCGAAGAGACGATTAAAAACGCAAGAGAGAAGCTGTCTGCGCTCGAGAAAGAAGCCCTTGAAAAATCGCTGATTCTAAGCGAAAAGAGAAAAAAACATTCCCAGGAATTAACCGAAAAAATATCCCGCATGCTAGAAAGTTTAGGCTTCAAAGGAGCGGAATTCAAAGTCATAGTTAGCGATAAAAAATCAGCCGAAAACAGAATCGGCGGATATTATCTCGACACAACCGGCAAGGACGACGTCGATTTCAGCTTCTCCGCCAACCCTGACATAAGAGCCGAAGCTCTCTCTAAAGTGGTGTCAGGGGGAGAACTCTCGAGGATTGCCCTAGCCATACAAGCCACAACGATGCAAAGCAGACTCCTGCCAGTCGTTGTTTTCGACGAAATTGATATAGGAATCTCAGGCAAAACGGCGCAAGCCGTCGGCAAGTATTTACATGATCTTTCCTCTTCAAGGCAAATTATTGCAATAACACATCTTCCCCAGATAGCATCTTTCGCTGACCACTACATTGAAGTTAGAAAAAACATCACAGAAAAGAGAGCAGAAACCTCAGTTGCATATGCCAACGACAGGGAAGCCAGGATAAAAGCAGTCGCGGCTTTGGCGAGTGGAAAAACGATGACGAAAGAAACACTCGATTACGCTGAAAGTCTTATTAATTCTAAAAAAATATGAGGAGTTTATTATGGAGATATCAGCAATCAAGGTTGATAATGAAAAAGGATATAATCTCGTTATCGGTTCAGCTCACTTTATAATGACGCCGGAAGATATAGCCGATGCTCTCATGAAATCTACCCCTTCGATAAAATACGGCCTTTCATTCTGCGAGGCTTCCGGTCCCGCTCTCATCAGATCAGAGGGCAACGACGATGAATTATTGGAATTATCACGGAAAAACGCCTTAAAAATCGCCGCAGGGCACACTTTTATACTCTTTGTCAAGGACGCTTATCCGATAAATTTTATAAATTCGCTTAAAAATCTCTCCGAGGTTTCTTGCATCTATTGCGCTACTGCGAATCCCTTGCAGGTAATTGTCGCCACTACGGATCAGGGAAAAGCCCTTCTGGGTGTCGTAGACGGTTTTTCGCCCATGGGGTTGGAAGACGAAACCCAAAGAAAGAAAAGATTTGAATTCCTCAGAAAAATAGGATACAAACTCACTTTTTAGACTAAAGGACTGTATTTCCCGCATATGCGGTTGTAAAATAACACTGTTTCTGAAAAAAAAAACAAAGGAGGATTAGATGTTTTTTATTCTTTTTTCCGCGTTAATCTCATTAACAATGAACCAGCTTCCAGTAGGCAGAACAGCAGATTATTTTATTGAGGACAAACCGGTTTATTTTTATTTTGAAGCCAATAGCAGTGGCTACCTTTCAGTAGTGATAAAATCTTCTGATTTCAATACGGACTTAACGTTGTCTGGAAGAGGACCGAATACTCTTTTCCTAGAGATGTCCCCTTCAGTAGTTGACATCGACGCCGGCGGCAACACCGGAGCCGAACAGGCTGTTTTCATGATCCCTTCTCCCGGAAAATACTATATTATTGCCAACCCATACTCAGCGCTCCCGGAAACAAAGGAATTCAGTGTTCTTTCATGGTTTTACGCTACAGATGAACTCATTGGAATCACATCTCCCATAAACGTCTTGGAAAGAACTATTGGCGACCTTGAAAACATATCAGGCTATCTCAATCAAACTCAGCCTATCGCGGTTTTTGAACCTCAGGATATCGATCTGACTAAAAATCTGATATACGCAAGGGCTGAAGCCAGCGGTGACATCATACTCGAACTTTATTTACCCTCCAACCCGTTTTCGTATCTTCTTCAATCGGACTATGACCTGGAGGGCAATTCCGGAATCGAGGAGATTTTGTATTACTCGTCAGAAGAAAAACCACTGATAATTGTCAAACCTTATGCGTTATCAGACACAGAAGACATTTTTTTCAACATTTACTATGAGATTCTTTCCGAAGACGACAATCTTGTCCTCTCTTCCAACAGAGCTTTTGACGAAGCGTCTTTAGACCCTGAAAAAAATGTTTTGGCATACATCTACTCGCTTTCACTGCCCACGGAAGGCATATCAGTTGTCGATCTCATATCGGAAGATGCCGATCTCGTTTTGTTAGCTTTTTCAGGCGACTCTATTCTCCAATCGGACAATGATCTTGACGGAATTCTTGGCAAGGAAAGACTTGTGCTCCCTGGCGGAAAGTATTTTATTGTGGTTGCAAACAATCCAAACTCAAGGCAATACGCCGATTTCAACATTGAAGTGGTTCACCATCCCGACAGAGATGCCTCAAGAGCCAACTCGAATCCTCTAAGCCTGGGCACCCGATCAAATAATGAGCTGTCATTTAACGAATTCGATTTCATGGATTATTTCGTATTCACTGCCGACAGGAAAGCGACATACACTATCGAAACACAGGGAACAACCGGCGAAGGCGACCTCGTAATCCAAATTGAAGACGCTTCGGGCGAGGTAATCACTTCATCCGACATAGACAACAACGGCGATCCTACAAATGAAACCTGCAGAATCGAGCTTGACAGAGGTCAAAAAATATATGTAAAAGTTTATCCGTATACTGACTACGACGGTTTTTTTACTGACTGCAGATACTACATAATAGTAACAATGGAATGAAATCGAAAGGGGCAGTAGCTCAGATGGAAGAGCGCCTCCCTCGCACGGAGGAGGCCGGCGGTTCGAATCCGCTCTGCTCCATTTTCAATTTTAGATCAGATGTTTTAAAAAGCGGTCGGCCCTTTCGTAGGATGTGCCGGAGAACTCCGCCAGGGCCGGGAGGCAGCAACGGTATCCAGAGCACTCCTGTCGAAAGCCAAGCTGACCGCTTAGAAATGGCAGGAAAATGAAAGAAGACTACCTGATTCTCGCCCGGAAACTGAGACCGGAAGACTTCGACGGCCTCATCGGACAAAAACACGTAGTAGAAACCATAAAGAACGCGCTCGAAAAGGGTAAAATTGCACAGGCATACCTTTTCTCAGGCCCCAGAGGCGTCGGCAAGACAACGGCGGCGAGAGTCCTCTCTAAAGCGATAAATTGCGAAAAGGGAATTTCTTCCAAACCATGCTGCGAATGCTCTTCATGCAAAGCTATATCTGAATCCCGTTTCCAAGACGTAATAGAAATTGACGGAGCTTCAAACAGAGGAGTCGACGATATCAGGTCAATAAGGGAAAATCTCCTCTATACGCCTGTTTCCCGAGAAAGAATTTACATAATAGACGAAGTTCATATGCTCACAAAAGAAGCTTTCAATGCTCTCCTCAAGACTCTCGAGGAACCTCCGCCTAATACAAGATTTATTTTCGCTACCACGGAACCTGAAAAAGTTCCGCAGACAATAATATCGAGATGTCAAAGATTCGACTTCAAGTTAGTTGGAGACACGGCTGTTTTCGACTATTTGAAAATTGTCTCTGAAAAAGAAAATATAAATATTTCTGAAGAGGCCTTAAATGTCATTGTCCGAAAAGCGCAGGGATCTGTAAGGGACTCTCTGAGCCTTCTTGAACAAATTTCAGTTTATTCGGATATCGACGAAAAGAAAGCGCGTGAAATACTAGGAGAAGTCAGCATAAATAGTATAAAAGACATCATTAAAGCGCTATCCGATCACGAAGCGAAAGAAGTTCTTCTCATTTGCGACAGCATAATCAGAGAAGGTTATCAACCGAACGATATAGCTCATTCGCTTGCCCTTGCTCTATACGATTCACTGAAAAAAACTTCCGATGACACCCCTTCCAACAGACTTGGCATCGACAGAACCTTGAGGGCTCTTGAACTTTTGTCGTCTTTTCTCGATGTCAATTCAAAGTTGTCTCCTAAAATACGCCTTGAAATTCTCCTCGCGAGAATAGCTCGAATGGTCGATACGAAATCAGTCAAGGACCTTATTCTAAAATATGAAAACATCAATCACGGAGATAGTTTCAAAGAGGCTGAACCTGCGGTTAAAAATCCCGATCAACAGTATTCCCAAATGCTCAAAGAGATTGAAAATGAAAATAAGGTTGTATATCATTACCTTGTTAATTCTACAGCTGAAGTTAAAAACGAATCCCTTGTCATTACGCTTCCCAATCCCGGTTTTGTCAAATTGCTTCAAAACAAGGGCAATTCATCAGTAATTCAAAAAGCCTCCCTCAAAATCTGGAAAAGGGATTTGAAAATTGTTTTTTTACAAGGTCCCGCCGAAAATGAAGCGGATAATGACGAGAATGTTAAAAAAATTAAAAACCTTTTCGGAGGAGAAGTTATTGAAATCAACTGAAAGAGCAATACATGCAGAATTTTAAGAAATTAGTAGAACAGGCGAAGAAAATGCAGTCTGAAATAGACAAAATACAAAAAGAACTGTCTCAAGAAAGATTTGAAGGTGAAGCAGGCGGAGGCATGGTCAAGGCAATTCTCGACGGCGCTTTTACTCCTGTTTCCTTGAAAATTGAGAAAGAAATAATAGACCCGAACAACGCCGGGATGCTCGAGGATCTTATCGTAGCGGCTTTTTGCGCCGCGCAGAAAAAGGCGAAAATTGCCGCGCAGGAAAAAATGAAAAACGTAACAGGGCCTTTTGATATTCCGGGGGACTACGCTTAATTGCCATCAATACCAAAACATATAGAGGAGATGATTGAAATACTCGCTTCTTTCCCGGGACTTGGAAAAAAAAGTTCGAGGCGCATCGTTTTTCATCTGCTCGAAAAAGGTCCGCAGACTGCTTTTAAGCTTGCGGAATCCCTGAAAACCCTTCACGAAAAAACATATTTTTGCCTCAGTTGCGGATCAATCTCCGACAGAGATGAATGTCACATCTGCAAAGATCCTTCAAGAGATAAAACGGTAATTTGCGTAGTGGAGAATTTTATAGACCAGATAATTCTCGAAAGCACAAATTTTTATAACGGCCTTTATCATGTCCTCGGCGGTGCTCTTTCTCCTCTTGACGGAATAGGTCCGGAAAAATTAAGCATCGGAAAGCTCCTTGAAAGAGTGGGATCCGGAGACGTCCGGGAAGTTATAATCGCGACTAACCCATCTCCAGAAGGCAATACGACAGCGCTTTATCTGGCGGATTTGATGTCCGATTTCAGAGTTACAGTTACAAGACTCGGAAGGGGAATTCCTGTCGGGGGAGATATTGACCTTCTGGACCTCGAGACCATAAGGCTCTCTCTCGAAGGAAGAATCCAAATCAAAAAACAGGTTGACTAATAGTGCCATATCATATAACAAATACTCGTAACTCCATGCAAACGGCAAAATTATGTCTTATGAACACATAGATATATTAGAAGAAGATTTCTGGGTATTGAAAAATATCACTTCGACGTTTCAGAAAACAATTGACGCCCGCGTAGTGGTTCTCATTGACAGATCTGGACAGCCCATTGTATCCTGCGGAGAAACAGAGAATATAGATATACTTGCGTTTTCTTCTCTCGTAGCAGCCGATTATGCCGCCACAAGCCACCTCGCTGGCTTGATAGGCGAAAACGCATTCGCAACTTTGCACCATCAGGGTATGGAAAACAATATATTTATCCAGATTATAGAGGATAAATTCATACTTGCCATAATATTTAAATCTCATACTCCGTTGGGCAGGGTCAAAGTAGAAGCCCTGCGAACAAAAGAAAATCTTTCGGAAATATTTATAAAAATTACAAAGAAAATTGAAGAAGACAAAACCGCTGCTTTCCCGACAGAAGATGTCGAAATAGACAACTTTCTTGAAGATTTCTTTGAAGATTTACATTAGGAGATGATTTGTCTGTAATTAATTACGCCTCAAGAGAGATAAACTGTAAAATCGTCTATTACGGGCCGGGACTCGGCGGAAAGACAACCAACCTTAAAAAAATCTACGAAAAAGTAAACCCGAGCCATAGAGGAGAATTGATTTCTTTAGCCACGGACATGGACAGAACTTTGTTTTTCGACTTCGTTCCCGTGGACCTCGGCACGATAAGGGGTTTTAAGACTCGTTTCCACCTCTATACTGTTCCGGGGCAGGTCTATTACAACGCTTCAAGGAAATTAATCTTAAGGGGTGTTGACGGAGTGATATTCGTTGCAGACTCACAGATTGAAAGACTTGAAGACAATATTGAAAGCATAAGAAATCTTATTGAGAATCTTAAAGAGTATAATTTGAAACTCGGAGAGACTCCCTTCGTGATTCAATACAATAAACGCGATCTCCCCAACATAGCCCCTATGAACCAGCTGGAAAAACTCCTCAACCCTTTGAAAGTCCCTTCTTTTGAAGCTGTGGCAAGCGAAGGCATCGGTGTTTTTTCCACGTTGAAGGAAATCTCCAAGCTAGTTCTCAAAAAGCTGTCCCAGTAATGGCAGATACCCAAATCGGCAAATCTTTTTTCAACGCCCTTAGAGGCATAAAACTCGCGCTCAAAACACAAAAACACATACATCTTCATATTTTTATTTTTTTCCTCGCTCTCTACTCGATCATATTCGGAGGAGCAGGACTCAAAAATTCCCTCGCTCTCCTCGCCATAGCCACCATGGTCATCACGGCAGAATTGATAAATTCATCAATAGAGATTCTTTCAGACTTCGTGTCTCCGGGTTATAACGAATTCGTCAAAAACGCCAAAGATATTTCCGCCGGAGCCGTCCTCTGCGCTACTTTTTCATCAATTATTTTCGCATATCTCATTCTTGCGGACTCAGCCATGGCTTCTATAGAAATTTTCTCGGAATTCATCCTTAAAACGCCGCTTGTCTTTCTCCTTGCCGCCGCTTTTTTGTTTTCCATAGTCATTGTCCTTTATTTCAGACGCACTTACGGCAGTTTCACTTTTTATCTGGAAAAGACCACTTTCACTGTCGTCTTTCTTGTCACTTTTCTGACTCTTTACTCTATTTCCGTTACATTCGTCTTTTTTCTTTTAATCGGGGGAATAATACTTATCGAAGCATTACTGAGAAACCAATCGAGCGATAAAGTTTATATGACGGGTATTTTTTCCATTATAGCAGGCGCTGTCTGTTTCAGGATTATCAACGGGTTCAATCTGATTCTCAGCGACGGGCGTTTTGTAAGTTTCATTATAGGTGCTTGCGCATCAACTGGTTCTGGCTACATTGCGTCTTTGAGACCTCCTCTGACTGCGGGAATTTTATCTCTTGTGGGGGAATTCGTTTTTTTGTTTTTTCTCTCAACGTGGGGGCCGAGATTTAAGAATTCTTTCAGTAAAAACTCAAACAATCATGAAAGTATTAACTCAAGCAAATTTCATTTATTAGGCATATTCTGCTTGTCAGCCGCTCCTTTTCCCTTTTCTTCAGCAGTTATTTCCTCTTCGTATTCTGTGGCTTTTTCATGCAAGAAAAGATACTCGATCCCTGTTTCTTTCGCGGGGATAATCTCTAAATATCTGATGATCTATATATATTTACCACCTTATGCCCGGATAGGAGCCTGAATGACGTATCTTATAACAGGAGGAGCCGGATTCATAGGATCTCATCTGACCCAAAGGCTTTTAAGAGAAGGCAAAAGAGTCATCTGCCTCGACAATTTATCGACAGGCGATATGCGCAATATTGAACAAAATAAATCACAGGGCTATAAATTCATTAGAGGCGATGTCACAAAGCCTATAGAGATAGAAGAAAAAGCGGATGTCGTCTTTCATCTCGCATCTCCTGCGAGTCCTCCTGATTATTTCAGATTCCCCGTCGAAACGCTTTTAACCGGTTCAGTGGGCACATACAACGCGCTAAATTACGCTCTAAAGAATGGAGCCCTGTTTTTTCTTTCTTCTACATCGGAAATATACGGAGACCCTCTTACTTCACCGCAAAACGAAGAATACTGCGGCAGTGTCAATCCTATTTGGCCCAGAAGCGTGTATGAAGTCTCAAAAAGGTTCTCAGAATCGATGACAATGACTTTTCACAGAGAATTTGGCCTTTCCACCAGAATTGTCAGAATATTTAATACATACGGTCCGAATATGCGCCTCAATGACGGAAGGTCTATTCCCAATTTCGTCAGATCCGCCCTGTCGGGTCAAGATATTACCATCTACGGTGACGGCAGCCAGACAAGAAGCTACTGCTATATTGATGACGTCGTCGACGCTTTCCTAATGCTTATAGATGCGGATTATTACCTTCCTATTAACGTAGGAAACCCCGAAGAGATAACCATAAAGGAGCTTGCCGATTCGATTGTCGAAGCTACAGGTTCAAAATCGAAAATCGTTTTTAACAAACCTCTCGATGATGACCCTAAAACAAGAAAACCGGACATCGGAAAAGCCAAACATATTCTGGGGTGGGAGCCGAAGATTAATCTTCATCAAGGGTTAAATCTTATGATAGAGGCATTTAGATGCAAAAATTGACGGGTATAATTCTCGCCGGAGGTCTCGGAACCAGACTTCTTCCGCTGACAAAAATTACAAACAAGCATCTGCTCCCTGTATTCAACAAACCGATGATTTTCTACCCCATCGAAAAAATAGCCGCTTCGGGCATTGAAGAATTAATAATCGTCGTCGGCGACAAATCCGCCGGGGATTTCATTAGGTTACTCGGGAACGGCCGTGATTTCGGACTGAAAAACATATTCTATATATATCAGGAAGGCGAAAAGGGAATTGCTCACGCCCTTGGTCTTTGTGAGAATTCCATCCGCGGAGAAAAAATAATCGTAGTTCTCGGCGACAATTTGTTTTCAGACGACCTGACTAAACAGACGCAGATCTTTTTAAAACAGAAGGCCGGAGCCCGTATTTTGCTTAAAAAAGTCAATACACCGGAAAGGTTCGGCGTCCCTGAAATTAAAGACGGAAAAATATTAAAGATCACCGAAAAACCGTCTGTCCCCGATTCAGATTACGCCGTGACTGGAATATACATGTATCACAGGGATGTTTTTAGCGTAATTAAAAAGTTAAAACCTTCAGAAAGGGGCGAAATAGAAATAACTGAAGTAAATAATAAATACATCTTTGAAGGAGCGCTTACTCACGGCTACCTTAGAGGATGGTGGACAGATGCGGGAACCATTGAATCATATTCAAGAGCATGGGATTACGTCAGAAAAGAACAAAAACGTCAATGAAAACCGTCCTTCTTACCGGCGGCGAAGGTGCTGTCGCTTCCGTTCTAAAAAATTACCTTCAAAATTTCAAAATACTCTCTCCCTCGAAAAAAGAACTTGATGTAACGGATCGTAATTCATTAAACACATATTTCAAAATAAATTCTCCTGATATAGTTATCCACACAGCCGCGATAACCGATGTCGATTACTGTCAAAATAATCCTCTAAAAGCGATGGAAATCAATACGACCGGAACCGGAAACATTTGCGATTTCACAAGCCACGCGAGGTTAATTTTTTACAGCTCCGATTACGTTTTTGACGGCAAATCAAAAAAGCCCTACAATGAAAAAAACATCCCTAATCCAATATCAGTATACGGCAAGTCAAAACTTGAAGCCGAAAATATTATTCAGAGGAAATTATCGGATTACCTGATAATAAGAACTTCATGGCTGCTGACGCAAAACGGTGGTTTTATAAAAAAAATCTCTGAGGCAGCGCGCGTTCGGAACGAAATCAATGTTGTCGGCGACTTTTGCGGGTCTCCTACTGTTATTGATTTTCTATGTGAAGGGACTGTTGCTCTTGTCAACAGCCAATACAGAGGCATAGTGAACGTCTCCAATTCAGGAGAAACCACATGGTTTGAAATCGCAAAATATTATTTTCAGCTAAAAGAAATCAAGGCGCCGAAAGTTATCAAAACATCCAGCAGATTATACCCCAACGCCGCCCCGAGGCCTGAATATTCTGTTCTTGACCTTTCACTTTTCTCATCCGTCACGGGAATAAAACCGCCGGACTGGAAATATTCTTTGGAAAAGCATGTTCAAGGAAAAAAAATTGTCTAAATATTATCCGGATTATCATACAGCTTTACTGTGATTTTTGTGCCTTTCCCGGGTTCACTCTCTGCTTTGATTGTCCCCCTGTGTTTTCCGATTACTTTTTTTGCAATCGCAAGACCGAGTCCGGCTTTTTTTCCATTTCCCCTGCCTGCAGTGAAAAAAGGATCGAAAATCCTTTCAAGATTTTCTTTTTCGATTCCTAGCCCGTTGTCTTCAAAAGACAGGTAAACACACTTTTCATTATCGTCGTAAATTGAAACTATTTTAAGCAATCCGTTATCGCTTTTTATCGCTTCTGTTGAATTAGCTATTATATTCATAAATACCTGTTGTATCTGATCTTTATCCGCCTGAATTACAGGATTCCTTTCGTCCAAGGAAATTTCAGTATTTATTTTTTTTAAGGCGAGATTATCATTTAGTATTCTGAGTGTTTCCGAGATAAGAGAATTGACGTTTGTTGACGAATAGACAGGAGTGCGGTTGACAGACAGCGATCTGAGATTGTTCACTATATCCGATATCTTCATTACACCTTCGTTGATGCAGGAGAAAGCCTGATCGAATTTTTCCTTTTCAAAAGGAGCACTAAGATTGTTTATATAATCTATTGCGATCTGCAGGGCACTCAGCGGATTTGAGATTTCATGAGAGATTATTGAAGCGATTTCAGAGACAAAAGAGCCTTTTGTGTATTCCATTATCGGAGATTGATGAATCGGTATTTTTTTAATTGAACTTGCGATTCCTTTTATCAGCCACATGTTTTCAATCGAAATAGCAACTCTGTTGGCAAGAAGCCTCAATATTCTCAGATCCTCGTCAGGTATCACGTAATCCGCGGGTAGAAGCATCAGTACCACTCCGTTTATTGTGTTCCTGCTCCTCATGGTCAAAGCAAATATCTTGCCTTCCTCAGAATCTATGTAACTGTATGCAATGTTCTGAGAAATAACCTTTTTTGCGAGTTCTTCGTAATTTGCGCTTGTTTCGCTTTCGTATGTGTCTCCTTTGACTTTGACGATGCAGTTTTCCTTGGGAGAGGATTTTATAAAAAAATAGAGTTTATTGAGAGGTAGTATAAATTCACAGGTTTCCAATATCCCTTTATAGGCATTGTCAATTTTAGATTCGCAGGAAAGGCTGTCAAAAAAATCGTTGACGGCGATAATTTTTTTAAGATAGGTGTTTTCCTTCCTAAGATCTCTCGCCTCGAGCTCTTTTTGGATCACGGAAATTATGTTTTTTGCCCTGAAAGGTTTTGGTATATATCCCACAGCGCCTTTTTTCATGGCTTCAACAGCGGACTCAATCGTTCCGTATCCAGTCATAATGATGGGTATGACATTTTTTCTAACCAGCAGAGCCCTTTCTATAAGTTCTATTCCGCTGATTTTCGGCATTTTAAGATCCGTGAGGATTACGTCGAAGCTCCTTTTTTTTATTATCTGAAGTGCTTCTTCGGAATCGTTTGTAGTTTCAACGTCAAAACCGGAAGTGACGAGTATTTCCTTCAACAGCTCAGTTATGGATTTCTCGTCATCGACGATTATTATTGAATGTTTTTCAGGCATATAGCTTTACAATTTTTTATTATGATATAATAACCCTTTAAATAAAACAACTCATATTAAATAGTGGGGTCTGGTCATGAATAAAAAGCACAATGATTCGGCAGGTTACATCCTCAAAGGCGATTATCTTATAACTTCTCCCTGCGAAGCTTTCATTGAGAACGGAGCTGTGGCTGTTGCTGGCAATCGTATAGCAGCCATCGGAACCGAAAAAGAAGTGAGCCGAAAATTTCCCGAATTCATAGAGTTCGAAGAAAAATCATCCATTATCCTTCCCGGTTTTGTGAACGCTCATACTCATATCGCCATGACTCTGTTCAGAGGCTTAGCTGAAGATATTCCTCTCGGCAAATGGCTCGAAGAAAACATTTTTCCGAGAGAAAAAGAACTTACGAAAGACATGGTCTATTGGGGATCGCTTCTCGGATGTTCTGAAATGATCAGATCAGGGACCGTTAGTTTTTGCGATATGTATATCCACGAAGAGTCAGTCGCAGAAGCCTGCAAAACTGCAGGCATGAAATCGCTGCTCGGAGAGGGGATTTTCGATTTTCCTTCGCCTTCATACGGTGAGACAGAAAACGGAATAAAAAAAACAAAAGAATTTCTTGAAGATATAGCTTTTTCGGGTAACGTGATTTTTTCTTCCTCCCCTCATTCCATTTACACATGCTCTCTTAAAAATATAAAAAAGTTAAAAAATATATCCCGCGAAACAAAACGGAAATTTCAAATTCACGCCGCGGAAACACTGGAAGAGAACGAAAACTCCAAAAATAATTGGGGTCTTTCAGTCATTGAACTTCTCGAAAAGGAAGATATTCTCGACAGCGACACGCTTCTTTTTCACTGTGTTTGGACAGATGAGAAAGACGCCGACATTATCGCGGAGACAGGCGCAGTCCCGGTTATATGCTCGACTAGTAACCTAAAACTCGGTTCTGGCATACCAAAGGTAAAACTTTTTTTGGAAAGACAAATCCCTTTCTGCTTAGGGACAGACGGCCCTGCGAGCAACAACAGCCTCGATATGATAGGAGAGATGAAAACGGCGGCTCTTCTTCAAAAAGGAGCTAATCAGGATCCGGAGTTATTCCCTTCCGATTCCGTTTTTCGAGCGGCAACTATGAACGGTGCAAAAGCAATCGGTTTTGAAAACTCAGGCCGGCTCACTCCGGGTTCCAAAGCGGACATAATAGTCTTGGATACAGAAGAGTCGAACGCTATTCCGATTTATAATCCGCTTCACCACATAATATTTTCAGCTTCTTCTAAAGACGTCAGACATTGTATTGTTGACGGCAAATTTCTGTTAAAAGACAAAAAACACGTCAAACTCGATATTCAAACTATAAAAAACGAAATCCTGAAAATCAAATCTTTCATCCTCAAGAAAACCCCAAAGTGACGACATCATTAAACATGTTGACTTTTTCAACGCTGCAAAATAATATTTCCTTCATGCCGGGGTGGCGGAATTGGCAGACGCGCTGGATTCAGGTTCCAGTGAACGCGAGTTCGTGCGGGTTCAAGTCCCGCTCCCGGCATTTTTCGAGGCGTTTTATTTATGAATCATCCATCTGATATCCCGAGAAAAATGCTTTTTTTTTCGCTTTTTATACTCACCGCGGCGATTTCGGGTTTCTTATCCGGCAAAGTCCGCGAATACAGGCCTGTTTCAACCTCTGAACAGCTCGCTTATTTTCCTGCGGGAAAAAATTTAAGACTTGCAGGTCCGACTTTTTCTTCAATCCTGGCCGATCTGACCTGGATGCAAATCGTTCAATATTACGGACTGAAAAATCAAACCGACCGGGATTTTTCAAGTATGAAAAAACTGCTTTTCACGCTCACCGATATCGATCCGCATTTCACGACCCCATATACTCTCGGCGCTTTCATACTTTACGACAATATAGGAGATTTTCAGGGGGCTCATGAACTACTCGACAAAGGTGCAGTGGAAAATCCCGACAACTGGAGGTTTCCCTTTATAAGCGGTTTTATATACTGGATTTCAGCTCCTCTTCAGTCAGACAGCATGAAGATATTCTTTTACGGGCTCGCAAAAAAGAAATTCCTTATTGCCGCATCAAAGCCCGACGCTCCGGAATATGTTCTGAAATTTTCATCGGCTTCAGCGCAAAAGACAGGAGAACACCTTTTTGCCGCTGAAATTTGGCTTCGGCTTTACGAATCGAGCGATCTGCCCAATGAACGAGACATATTCATAAGAAACGCAAAACTCGAGATAGAAAGACACATCAAAGCAAAAACCGAAGAACTCCTTTCTGAAGAAATGGTTTTTTCTCCGGACAGCCTCCTTTTGAGTTCAAGGCACATGGTGCTCCCCGACGGCTCGAAACTTCTTATAGACGAAGACGGAAATCCTTATTGGGACTGAGAAATTTCATTTTTGTATTTTTTTAGCGCGTTTTCAAGCCTTTTCAGTATCCTTTCCTTTCCAATGACCTCGCAGATCTCAAAAAGGCCAGGCCCCGCCGAAACCCCTGTTATGCTTACACGCAGAGCGTGTATTAAAACACTCGTTTTTATTCCTAGGTTTTCCGCCGTTTTTCTCAATAAAGCTTCGAAATCGTCTTTAGTGACCGGTTCGTCATGCGCTATAGCATTTTTGAGAGACTCCACATAGTATTCGATTTCTTCCACTCCCGAAAAGGATTTCTTCCATGCTCCGTCGTCATAAGCCCAGGGATCTTTGAAAAAATAGCCTGCTCTTTCTACCGAGTCGGAGAGCTTTGGAAGTCTTGTCTTAAGAAGTTCAAAAACTTGTGCGGCATATTTCACGTCGGTATCTTCGCCGACAAGTTTTTTTTCACAAAGAAATACTTTGGCTCTTGAAAATATTTTTTCTCCCGTCATCTTCGATATATAAACTGAATTTATCCACTCCAGCTTTTTAATATCGAAAACAGCTGGACTTGTCGAAAGTCCTTCGAGCGAAAACTTCGATATAATTTCTTCTCTCGATAATATTTCTTCGTTGTTTCCCGGTGACCAGCCAAGCAAGGACAGGAAATTGAACATCGCCTCAGGCAATATTCCCATTTTTTCGTAATCTTCTATGCTCACCGATCCGTGTCTTTTCGAAAGCCTTTTTTTGTCGGAACCGAGTATGACTGGGAGATGAACAAACAAAGGCTCTTTCCAATTCAAGGATCTGTATAGAAGGACGTGTTTAGGCGTCGAAGATATGAACTCGTCCCCTCTTAAGACATGTGAAATTTTCATGAAGTGATCATCGACTACGTTGGCAAAATTATATGTCGGGAATCCGTCCTTTTTTATCAATACCATGTCGTCCATGGTTTCATTGCCGAAACGGACCTTACCTCTTAGAAAATCTTCGTAAGATGTCTCTCCTTCAAAAGGCGATGCGAATCTGACTACTCTACCCCAAGCTTTCAGAGATTCGACTCCTTCATAGGGAAGATTTTTATCTCGGCAGAAACGGTCATACATGGGATTTTTTTTCTCTTCTCTGAGTCTTGCACGTATTTTGTCGAGTCGTTCTTCAGAGCAGTCGCAGACATAGGCTGTTTTTTTCTCTATCATTTCAGCGGCGATTTTCTCGTAAATGCCTATTCTCTCCGACTGGCGGTAAGGTCCAAAATCACCTCCTGCGCCGTAACCTTCGTCAGGTCTGATTTCAAGCAATGAAAGAGCTCTCTCAATAGCCTTCTCGGAACCATTTACTAGTCTTTCCCTGTCGGTGTCTTCAATTCTGAGTATAAAAACGCCGTTTCTGTTTCTGGCGAAAAGATAGTTGAACAGTGCCGTTCTAATGTTCCCGACATGCGGAAAACCCGTCGGTGAAGGAGCAAAACGAACTCGGACATCTTCCATCATGCGCTCCCTATAGTGCCGTAAACCCGTGTCATGATTTCAGCCTTCAATTTCGCCGCTTTATCCATGAGTTTCTGGGCTTCACATTTTGTTTTTTCAATGAATGATTCGTCATTTATGCCTGAAAGATTGATCAAAACATTGAGGAATGCTCCCTCCACTGCGGCATGAGCTGAAAGTGCGGCAACTCCGGCGTCTGATACGCTGTTTGGGTTGATTTTTGAAACGACTTCGTCGATTGTTTCGAGAGCTTGCAGGGAAAGAGAACATGTCATAAAAGGAATCTCAGTGGCCTTTTTATTCGCTTCTTCAATAGCAATATTTCTTATTTTTTTTTCTTTATCTGTTTTTTTTGGCAATCTTCTGGCCTGAATTATTAGGTTGAAAGCTTCAGTGTCTTTATCGATTAAATCCGCGAGTTTTTCTTTGAGTTCCTGTGTTCTTTGCGCGCATTCCTCCATAAAATTTCTTCTGTCCGAATAATCTTTGTGCGAGAAAGTCAGGTTCGCAGTCATTGCAGCCAGAGCGGAACCGAGAGATCCGAGCAGTGCGCTGACGCTTCCTCCGCCGGGAGCGACTGAATCTGAGGAAACTTCATCCAGAAAATCGTAAATCTTCATTGATGCGAGTTTTCCCGCTCCTTTGGCGCCCACCACGTATTCAATTATTTTCTTTTCCGGTTCGAAGCGGAAAAGCGAAGAAAGGCCGAGAGACATAATTGCTGATTCGATTATTTTTTTCTCAGGCGTCGCCTGACAACTTCCCTGTTTTGCCAAATAATACTTACCGGCCTCTTTTATGGCTTCAAGAGGCACCAATCCCACTATCTCGCTCCCTGTGACCAGAGCGCCTCTTAAATCAGCCTGACGTCTTACTTCTTCATATGCTGTATGAATCCCGGTTGTGTGATAATCCGTTAGATTCATAGTGACCTGAGCGACATTAAAATCGGGAAGAAACCAACCTGTAGCTTTGCAGGCTTTGAGAGTTCCCGGAATTTTGACCTTCATCCCCTCTGCGTCGAGTTCGAATTTTCCCTCTTTATTTTTCTTGAATCTGCCGGAATCGCTTATAGTTTTTCCGATATCTTTAGCTATTTTCGTGTCTGTAGTGTTCAGATTTATGTTGTAGGCTATCAGAAAATCCCGGACTCCGATGACCGTTGCGCCGGACCTGGAATTAAAAGAAAAAGGACCGAAGTCGGGTTTCCAGAATTCATCTTTCATTTTTTCTTCAAGGGCTTCGTATTCGCCTTTTCTAATGTCCGATATATGCCTTCTTTCAGGGCTTCTCGCGGATTTTTCATATAAATACACCGGTATGCCGAGTTCCTCGCCGACCCTTTTGGCGAGCTTTTCCGAATATATCACGCATTCCTCATCAGTCAGACCTGAAACAGGTATCATCGGGCACACGTCGGTGGCTCCCATTCTCGGATGAGCCCCGCTGTGAGAGGACATATCAATAAGTTCCGAAGCTTTTTTTATAGAGAGAAAAGCGGCTTCTACCACGGAATCAGGATCGCCTACAAACGTCACCACAGTTCTATTTGTATCCGGTCCCGGATCGACGTCGAGAAGCACTGCTCCTTGAATTGCCTCTATCTCCGCTGTTATAAGTTCTATCTTTGATTTATCTCTTCCTTCGCTGAAATTAGGGACGCATTCCATGAGCTTCATATTTCACCTGTCGATTTCCCTTTTTATTTCGTCTAAAGTTCCATTGATGTTTTCGAGTTGCCTCGCTATGGAATTACAAGCGGTGGCTATTTTCTCGAGATTTCTTGAATCTGTCTCAAAGCTGTCGTTGTTAAACTCAGCGTAAAGCGCGGGAACAGAAATATAGGACTTCGCCAGATTTAACAAAAGCAGAAGCGCTATGGCAGCCAGCAAAAAGACAACCGGCTTTGAACTTTCGACTTTAACGGTCATGTCATCCTCCTTTTTAGACTTTCTTCCTTTCAAAACCAAATATATAGTTTACCACAAACAACCCAAAATGCACGGATGTCAGGCTTTTGAAAATTTTACCCGCTTTGCCAATTCAATCGCCGGCTGAATCAATAATCGCTTCAACAAAAGACCATGATTGCGTATAATAATCGAAAAAGATACATAAAACGGAGGTTCTCATGTTTCAGTTCTGCACGGTAGCCATGATAACTCCTTTCAAAGAGGGAAAACTCGACGAAGCCGGTATTAGAAAAAATGTAGAGTATTACGTGGAAAAAGGCGTTGAAGGTATTCTCATCGCAGGCACTACAGGAGAATCGCCGACATTGAACGCCGAAGAATTTAAGCGCCTCACAGTCATTGTCGAGGAAACGGCGCGTAAACGCGTCAGGACAATGCTGAATATCGGGACAAACTCAACTGAAAAATCTCTGAAAAATCTTTCTGTTGCCAATTCTTCAGGAGTTGACGCTGTCCTCGCAATTACTCCGTATTACAACAAACCTAACCGATCGGGAATGAAGGAGCATTACTCTCAAATAGCCAAAGAGACAGACCTTCCGATATACATATACAATGTTCCGTCGAGGACGGGTATCAACATCGACGTCAATCTTGTCGCAGAACTCCGAACAGAACACAGAAATATCGCCGGTATAAAAGAAGCCGCCGGAAACATAGACAGAGTGTCCGAGATGGCTTCCTCAATCGATGCGGATTTTGAGATACTCTCGGGAGATGACACCTTAACTCTTCCTTCCATGGCGGTCGGGGCAAAAGGTGTCATTTCAGTCAGCGCAAACATAATTCCGTCTGAAATATCACAAATGACGAGAGCTTTTTCGATGGATGAAACATCTAGAGCTAAAGATATTCACCTGAAATACTTCTGCCTTACCAAACTTCTTTTCATCGAGACAAATCCCGTTCCCGTCAAAACCGCCATGAGAATGATGGGAATGCCTTCAGGAGAGCTCAGGCTTCCGCTCGGAGAGATGTCCGAAAAGAACAAAGCACTTCTGAAAAAGGAATTGGAAAACTTAAATCTGATATGAAAAGGATTGTCGTTCAGAAATTTGGCGGGACAACTGTAGGAGATCCTGAAAAAATCAAACTCGTAGCCAAAGAAATTTCCGATTTGACCGATCTTGGTTACAGTATTGTGGCTGTTGTATCTGCTATGGGAGAACAGACAGACGATTTGATCAAACTTGCCAGGTCTGTTAGCGAGAATCCGGATTCGAGGGAATTGGATATGCTCGTATCGGTCGGAGAGCGCATTTCAATTTCCTTGTTGTCCATGGCTCTTAAAAACCTCGGCAAAGATGCGATATCATTCACTGGAAGCCAGGCTGGCATTATAACAGACTGCAATCACTGCGATGCCAGGATTCTGAGAATAACTCCCGGAAGGATAAAAGAGTCGCTTGAATCAGGAAAGATAGCAATTATTGCGGGATTTCAGGGCGTCAGCGAAAAAAAAGAAATCACGACACTCGGACGAGGAGGCTCAGATACTTCAGCTGTGGCTCTGGCATGTGTTCTCGGAGCCCAGTTCTGCGACATATTCACAGACGTCGACGGCGTATTCTGCGCCGATCCTAAATTGATGGAAGGGACAAAGCTCCTTTCTGAAATAGGTTACGAAGAAATGATGGAAATGGCGTATTTAGGCGCAAAGGTAATGCATCCGAGGGCTGTCGAGATAGCATCAAGATATGGCCTCGTCGTCCGAGTTAAAAATATTGATAATTATTTCAAAGAAAAATCCGGAGGGAAAACAACTTTGATAAAAAACACTCCCCCATCTCTTGAAGGCGTCACCGTAAAAGGATTGACGACTGATAATGAGATAATCCTTGTCTCAGCGTATTTCGAAACCGACGACTCTCTTCGTTTTCTCCGTTACCTTTCGGAGAACAATGTCAACGCTAAAAATTTCTCGAGTGAAAAATCAGAAAAATACTTCCGCTTGACTCTTCTTTTAAGTTCACGACAACTCAACGCCGCGAGAGAAGCTGCGAAGGTCTTCGGATGCGTTAGATTCGAGGTTTCAGAAGACTTCTCTTTAGTGAGTCTTGTGGGCACTGGAAGCGGAAATTCGCCCGAAATCATGGGAAGACTTTTTTCTATACTCATGAATAATGGGTCCAAAATAAATATGCTCTCTGCTTCAGAAGTCAAGGTCAGCTTTCTTTTGGAAAAAGAAAAAGCCTCATCTGTCCTGAAAGACCTCGCTTATGAATTCGGACTTTTCGAGGAAGAATAACAGATTTATTATTTCGAGTCTTTGCTTGCGGGGTTAACTTCTTTTTTCCTCCGCAGGCTGACTATAAGGCCAAGCGGTATCAGGACTACGTAACCTGCTATCAGAAGAATTGGTGCAAGTGTGATCGAGCCTCTCCTGAGAAAAAAATACCCCAGCAAGACAGATAATATACCGGCACCAATAATTATATAATTATAGAGATTGAGACCCAGTCCCTCGGTAGGTTGTTCTTTTTTAACCTTGGCGGTTTCTTTGGACTTTTTTTTCTCTTCCGGCTTTTTATTCGTCATTTTATCTCCTTATTTGGGTTATTTATTCATCCAGCGGCAGAATACGGCCTCTCTGTATAGTCAGAAGCTTGTAACTCATACTGCTACCGGGCTCGAGGATTATCTGCCCTGAAACTCCGGAATAGTTTTTTAGCGAAACCAATTCTTCGCCGAGCTGCATAGAATTATCAATAATTCTGCTCTGCGAAGCGAGAAGTATGATTTTCATAGCATCATATCCTAGTCTCGCAACACGGCTCGGCTCCCTGCCGTATTGTCTCGAATACGAGTTGACAAATTCAATAGTCTCGGAGCCGTAAAATCCTTTACCTGGGAATACAGCGCCGACCACAGCATCTTCACCGTATCTGACTATTTCGTCGTTATTCCATATTGAAGAACCCAAAAATCTTGCTTTGCAGCCCATAAACCGAAGTGTAGGAGTCAATTGGACTATTTCAGTTACGCTTGCGGAAATAAAAACTGCATCGGGTTCTTTGATTATTATTTCAGATGAAATACGAGAGAAGTCGCTAGTGCCTCTGGGGAGAATCCAAGTCCCGGATATCTCAGCTCCGGCGCTTGTCAGGTAATCGGAAAACCTCTCGGTTTCTTCCCTGTGCTCCTCTCCCATTACCAGGCAAAACCGTCTGTAATTCATGGTTTCAACGGCCCACTGCGACAAAATAAACAATTCTTCGTCAGTTTCAGGCTTATTGAGCTGAAATATATAATTGCCTATCTCGCTTATTCCGTTCTGAGTGGCAGTCGGAGTTATCATCGGGACACCTGCTTCAGAGCAGATTTTCGCTACTTCGAATGATGTCGAGGACAAAAGGGGCCCAATAACTGCCAAAACACCTTCCTCGTAGATAAGTTTTTTGGCGCACTGAATTGCCTGTGATACTTCACCGTATGAGTCGTATATCAATATCTCCATCGCTTCGCCTCTCAAGGCAAGCTTAATGCCGTTTATGACTTCAGTGCTGTATTGAGCATGCTGGCCTGTCAAAGGCATTATGACTCCGACAAGTCTCGTGTTGATTTTCCTTAGAAAAGGAGGAGTTCTTTCGAGCGCGGGTGCGTTTGGATGGTTCTTTTTCAAAAGAGACCACAACCTCTCGGATTCCTCAGCGTCGCCTTCGGCAAAAGCCGCCTGCGAAGCCCGGTATAAAATCTCCGGAGAAAGGGATAAATCTCTTTTGTTTTCATATATATTTATGAGTTCAGACATGGAAAGATTAGAGGAAAGTTCGTTAAACCTGCTAATCGCGATTTCTTTATAAGGATCTTCGTTCGGCAGTATATCAAAAAGATCGATTATAGAATTCAATGCCTCTTTATAAGATTCTTCGTCGGAATAAATTTGAGAAATAAGCCGCAGTGCCGATATTCTTTTAATCACAGGTAAATTTGAATTTGACAATAGTTTTAATAGAGTCTCTTCAGACTGAGGGTAATCTCCAAGCATATATGAACTGAGCGCTATCATGTATTCTGTTTCGTATCTAATGGAATCTGAAGGGGAAGAAGCTAAAATCTGACGAAATATTATAACTGCGTCGGAATACTGACCTATATCGTATTTTTCAAAAGCCATCCTGTTGAGATCTTCTATATACGCGGGATCTCCAGTTCCGTCATTTCTAATCGGTGAACAGGAAATGAGGGCTAAAACGGATAATCCGTATAATACTGATAATTTTTTTTTCACTTATCTTGTTCAGAAACCAAATCGTTCATTTCCTTGACTACCTGCTCGACATCCAACCCATGAGCCAGAAGGCCGTCTTTCAAAGATTCCCCGGCGGCAAGAACACAGCCTAGGCAGTGGAGGTTATATTTTTGGAATACTTCAAGGGTTTTAGGATATTTCTGAATTATGTCAGAAAGTTTAGTCTCAGGAGTAATCACATTGGGCATAAAACCTCCGTAATTGGTTATTGTAATATAATCGACTCATTGTAAATATATATTAACTGACAAATAAATCAAGTGCCTTTAACGAGGAATACCGTCAGGATAACTGCAGCAGTATTTCGTTATGCAACAAATGCTGCACAAGGGTTTTCTCGCCTTGCAAACCTCCCTTCCGTGATCGCCTACAGAGAATGAAAAGGTCGTTCTGATTTTTTGGGGTAAAATCTTCATTACTTCGAACTCGATTTCGTCCGGGGTCATTCCTTCCTCGACAAGGCAGAGACGAGCAGTAACTCTCTTAAAATGCGTGTCAACTATAATCGCGGGTTTTCCGAGATATTCACCTATGAAGAGATTGGCTGTTTTTCTTCCGACTCCGGGTATTCTCACAAGTTCTTCTATGGTTTCGGGAATACAGCCGAAGTATTCATTTTCTATAAAAGCGGCGGCTTCAATTATCCTTTTGGATTTGATATTAAACATGCCAACCGGTTTGAGAAGAGTTCTCAGATATGACTCGTCTGCCTGGGATATGGACTTCAGCGTCGGATACTCCTTAAAAAGCTTCGGAGTTACGGAATTAACCCTCGAATCGAGAGTCTGAGCGGATAAAATACCCGATATCAAAAGCTGATGCGGTTCACTGTATAAGAGATGACATTTCGCTCGCGGATAGAGCCGCGATAGAATTTCATAAATTTTACATACTTTGGTTTCTATCTTCATTTTCTGCCTTTTTATTATGCCGAAATTTAATCATAAAAACGTGTTTATGAAAACAGGCAAATCCGCTCTTTCTTTATTGACCGTCAAACTTTTCCGTTATATATATGCCGACATGGATAAAAAGCCATCCCTCATAAAACTTCACGCAAACGGCTCACTGAAAGAGAGAACCCAAATTTTCAAAAAACTTTTGGAAAAATGCTGTCTCTGTCCGAGAAAATGCGGAATAAACAGGCTTAAAGGAGAGTCCGGTTATTGCCGCTCAGGGGAAAAAGCCGCCGTTTCTTCTTTCGGCCCGCATTTCGGAGAAGAACCCGTGATTAGCGGGACAAAGGGATCGGGCACCGTTTTCTTCGCCTATTGCGTTATGAAATGCGTTTATTGCCAGAATTATCAAATAAGTCAGAACTACAGACCCGAAAAGCAAGTGGAAAACTTGAGCGAGGTAATCTTAAAACTCCAGAACGCAGGATGTGAAAATCTGAATCTCGTTTCACCGACTCATTACGCATCACAGATAATCGAATCCCTCGATGAGTGCTGTTCCCGTGGATTCTCTTTGCCTGTAGTCTATAACTCAGGCGGATATGAAAATCCCGAAATAGTTAAGCTTCTTGCAGGTGTTGTTGACGTTTTCATGCCTGACATCAAATACTATGACGATTGCCTGTCAATAAAATATTCAGACGCACCCAATTATTTCAAAAACGCCATAGAATCCCTCGTTATCATGGCTGATCAGACAGGGGATTTTGCCTTCGACGATAATACAAAAGCTCTAAGGGGTGTTTTACTAAGGCATTTAGTTATTCCTGGGAATACTCAAGACAGTAAAAAGATTCTCTTTGAAATCAAAAACGCGGTCTCCTCAAAAATTTGCCTGAGCTTAATGTCTCAATACTATCCCTGTAATAAAGCTTCTAGGTATCCTGAAATCAACAGAACTCTTATGAAAAAAGAGTATGATGATGTAGTCGCTTTTTCAATGGATCTCGGTTTTGAATATGTATTTATTCAGGACGTCAGAGAATCGCCATACGTTTTAAGACCTGATTTTGGGAAAAACGCTCCATTTGAATTCTGAGAGAAAAAAGATTTTCACCCGATTTCCGATGAAGCCCTCAATCTCCTGAACAGGGCAATCGCATTAACCGAGCACAATAAGACCATGACAACAAGCCCTGCCGCTGGGGCTAAACTGAAAAAACGGTAAGTTTCTGAAGTTATCCATCCCAATGCTCCGGCGGCGGCGAAATAGCCGAAATGTTCCTTCATTACTTTTTCTTTTTTAGAAAGTCTTTTTCTCAGGATTTTAGGTTTTTTATAGGATTCCTTTTGGTTTAACACTACACTCCATCCGCCGAAAAACATCAATAAAAAACCGCCCGTTATCCTGCTTATCATTAAAGCCAAGATCAGAGCAATCCTCCTTTTGCGCGAACTTAGGTTATGACATTCTTTCAGAAGGGTGTATAATATATCCTTACGGATTAATAATCAATATTAAACTTAAAAATTATGAAAATAGCCACTTGGAACGTGAATTCGCTCAATATGAGATCTCAATATCTTCGTATATGGCTTGAAAAAAATGCAGTAGACTTAATTTTTCTCCAGGAGACAAAAACACAGGATGAGAAATTCCCTCTTTCGTTCTTTAGAGAAATCGGCTACAAGGCTTATTTCTACGGTCAAAAAACTTACAACGGGGTGGCTATTTTATCTTTGATTGACCTCAATGATGTTCGCAGGGGGTTCGGCTCTGATTCCGATGAAGATGAAAAAAGGCTGATAACAGCATCATATAAAAACATATCTTTTGTCAGTGTGTATGTTCCAAACGGCAAAGAACCGGGTAATCCGGCTTTTACAAAAAAACTTGATTTTTTTGACAGGCTTCGGGCTCATTTGGCCGGACTGAGAAAAAACGGCAAAAGTGTCATAACCGGCGGAGATTTCAACGTGGCAATGCGCAAAATCGACGTCTGGGATCCCCAAAATCTTGATGGTTCCATCTGTTTTCACCCAAAAGAAAGAGAGAAGATGAAAGAGATTTTAGACGCCGGGTTCGTGGATTCTTTTGCCTATCTCAATCCCGATAAGAAAGCTTTTTCATGGTGGGATTACCGCGGTGGAGCGTTTCATAAAAATGAAGGAATGCGTCTGGATTACATACTCATTTCTACTGACTTAAGTGGTTATCTCACATCATGCTATATCGACAGGGATTGTAGAAAGAAAGCGGGGGAACTTAAGCCTTCCGATCATTCCCCCGTTGTAGCTCAAATCAAGGAGCTATAATTTCGAGAAGGGCTTCGGTGACTTTTGCCTGTATCTCTTTGTTCTCCGGATTGGAAAGATGGCTTGCTATCCAGATGAACTCGTCTTCCGACATGGAATATTTTCTGTAAATGTTTTTTTCAGCTTCAGCGAAATCCCCGCCTATTGTTATGTTGTTATAGTTTTCAATTACTTGACTGTTTTCCGCCTTGAAAGTTGAATCTGACAGCTGTTCAAAAGTCACGCCAAGGCTGTCGAGATAATTCCTGCCGGCTTCCGCTCTTTGCTGTATTAGATTATTTATTTCGACCGCGCATTGGATATACCTTTCGGACATTTCTTCGGTTATTATACCGTCAACTGGCGGCGTGAAAGGTAATGTTTCCGGTTCTACGGACAAAGTGTCATTTACTGCCGACGTGTCGGAGGCAGTAGTGTCTCCCGCTGATCCGGGTTTCTGACTGCAAGAAATCATTGCAAGCGCAGTCAGGAGAATTATAGCTAAAGCTGATTTCATCAACCCTCCTTTAAACAAAAATAATACACTCCAAATTACAAAAAACGAAATTTACCATATTTTATCCGAAGAGTCCATAGAACCGAAATAAATCTCATAATCGGGGCCAACAATAATAGTCACATCCTGCATTGTATTCTTTCTAATTTCAACCAATGGAGGATCGACCGAAGTCGCCTCACAGAGTATCCGGGCGTTTCTGCCCATAGAATCTTTTCTGTCCACTATGAAAGTCCTGTCAAGTTCAGGCTCATACCAGTTGTCAATCCTTATTACATCGAAAACATAAAGCGTTTCATTCCAAAGAGCTTTTGTGGATTTCAAGGTATCCGCGACAAACCTTCCCAGCGCATCTTTTCCGGTTCCGTTTAATATCTCTACAAGCACAGTGTCTTGAGGATATCCTGAATAATCGACATAAGGATTCTCGTCTTCCATTTTTATTTTCGGCGGCTGGCTGCATGATAGAAAGGTAGTTAATAAGATGATAAGGATTGACCTTTTCACAGGATTTCCCCGTCTTCCATCTTAGCGTTTTCCAAAAAATGAAAAGGCTTCAGCGTGCATTTTTGTCCGATTTTGGTTTTACCTGAGATATAGTTGAAAGGGTGTATCACCGAATCTTCACCGATTTGAACTTCGTAATCTATAACTGTGTTTTGGGGTGAGATTATTGACACACCTGCTTTCATGAGGTTTCTCATTTTTTCTCTTCTCACGTATTCACTGAGAAATGACAGTTCTTCCCTGTCATTAGCGCCCTGGAATTCCGAAGCATTTTCAGCTGTCCAAAAACATACCTTTTCGCCTTCCGAGTTTAAAACGGAAACGACATCTGTAAGATAATATTCCTTCTGATCATTATCCGGTTTGATCTTTAAAAGAGCGTTGAAAAGAATTTCAGTCCGGCAAATCATTATACCAGTGTTGACTTTTTTTATTTTTTTTTCCTCTTCGTTGGCGTCTCTCGATTCTCTTATAGCGAGCAGACATCCGCCTTTTGTTATAAGCCTTCCGTAGGATTTTGGCTCTTCAAGAACCATTCCGAGGACAGATATTGCTGATTTTTCCGATTCACTGAGAAAATCAACAAGTGTTTCATGACGAATGAGAGGAACGTCGCCGTATAGTATCAATGTTTTACTAATTCCGTTCAATGCTTCTTTAGCCTGTAAAACGGCGTGTCCCGTTCCTAGGGGAGGGTCCTGAAGGACAAATGAGATGTTTCTGCCTGAAAAATATTCCATGACGGATTCTCCGCCTTTACCGACTACTGCAACAATCTTTTGGGGTTGAAGTTTTTCGGCGGTATCAAGGACATAACCGAGCATTGGATATCCTGCTACTCTGTGGAGGGCTTTAGGTAAAGTGGATTTCATTCTCTTTCCTTCACCCGCGGCTAATATGACTATTCCCAATCCGTCCATTATCGCTCTTTTTCAATCTATATCGCGATTTTCTTCGTCGAATTTTAATACATTCATTTTATATTCATCAATTTCATCTTCCGTGAGATAGATTTCGGACATTATTATCAATCTGTCTTTTTTAACGCCAAGCCTTGCTGCAGCGCCATTTAACTTCACTTCTCGGGAAAAAGGCTTCTCTTCGATCAGATATGTTTGAAATCTTTCTCCGTTATTCAGATTCGCAACATGCACAAACTCTCCAGGTCGCAGGCAGGCTTTTTTTATAATTTCCGAATCTATGCCTATGCTGCCGGTATAATCGAGATTCGTCTCTGTCACCCGAAGGCCGTGCAGTTTAACTTTCACAAATCTTCTAAGCATTCATAACTCCTTACAGCGTAAAATTTCATTGTCTATTAACCTCGTTTTGCCAACGTATGCGGCCACCGCCAGAAGGACTTCTCCATGGATGGGATCTACAGTCTGTAAATTTTCAGTATCGACTATCTCTGCGTATTCTGCTTTAGCCCCGAGGTTATTCATGACTTTGAGCATTGTCTTTTTTAAATTCTCCGCTTTAGTTTGTCCAATTTCAATTTCTTTTTTTGCCGTCAAAAGAGCTTTCCTGAGAGAAAGAGCTCTTGCTCTTTCTTCTGAGGACAAATACATGTTTCTTGAGCTCATAGCCAATCCGTCTTTTTCTCTTACTGTAGGGCACATAATCAGTTGAATCCCAAAAGAAAGGTCTTGTGTCATTTTTTTTATGATAACAAACTGCTGATAGTCTTTTTGGCCGAATGCAGCGAAAGTCGGTCTGACTATTCCGAAAAGCCTTGCAACGACCGTCGTCACCCCTTTGAAATGGCCCATTCTCTTTTTGCCGCACAACGTATCGGACAGACCCGAAACTTCGACGGAAGTTGAGAAACCCTTGGGATACATCTCTTTTTCATAGGGAATGAATACATAATCACAGTTTTTTTTGAGCAATTTTAGATCTCTCTCCTCGTCCCGGGGATACCTTTCAAAATCTTCTCCGGGACAGAACTGCTTCGGATTGACAAAAATACTCGCAACGCGCGCGTCGCATCTTCGGTTCAAATGTTCTAAAAGCGAAAGATGTCCGTCATGAAGACATCCCATAGTAGGAGCAAATCCGAGCCGAAGGTTCTGCTTTATGTAGAATTTTGAAATTTCGATCATCTCGGCGCAGGTTCTGACAACTTTCAAAAATGATCTCCTATATTGTAAAATCTGACTCCTCCGGGGAAATCCGCTATCTCTTGGGAGACGGCTTCGGTTTCCTTTTCTTTCGTTTCGTCGTATCCGTTTATTACCATCATATCCTGATCTGTAAGATTGAGAAGGTAATCGTCCATCGCCTTAAAAAGCGAAATAAGATACTCTTTGCTCAATTCCCTCTCCGGCAAGAATCCTGACCTCGACAATTTAGCTTTTGCGACGGAAGGATCTGTCCTTATGTATATTATCAAATCAGGTTGTGGAAGATCATCGAGAAGAAGAGCGGACATATTGAGAAACAGAGAATACTCATCGGAATTTAATGTGCATGATGCGTATATTCTTCCTCTGTGAAGAGAAGCATCCGCGACATATAAACCGCTGCCGAATATTTCAGGCTGAAGGATTTTCTTCAAAACTTCCCTGCGTTCAAGAAGCAAAGAGACTTCAGCAGCAAAAGCGAAATTACCCTCAGACATATAAAAATTCTTCAGGAACGAATTTTGCGAGAAATCCGACCAAAAAATTTTCGCGTTCAATTTTTCCGTGATCTTTTTAGCCAGAGCGTATTTTCCTGAACACGGCAATCCTTCAACGGAAATCATTTTTGATCTCATTTTTGCCTTTCAATATACATATTTCTATTCCGATAAACCGTGACTTCGACCGATTCGACAACACCGCCGAGACTCGGAGTCGGTTTTCTTACAGATGTCCTGATTGCTTCTATTTCCCGGAATTTATCGAAAAGAGAAATAATTATTCGGTCCATGATCTTTTCCAGGAGCATGAATTTATTGTTCATCACTTCTTCTTTGACAGCGGCGTATATTTTTCTGTAATCTGCTGTTTCCTTTAAGTTATCCGAAAACATCGCCTTACTGAGATCGGCATACAGATCTATGTCAATTTCAAGGTTTATTCCGTTGTTTCTTTCTTCTTCTTCATGGCCGTGGTAAGCATAGAATTTCATGTTTTTAAGCGAAATCCTATCCAGCATAGCAGCCCCTTTCAAATTATTCACTTGTCTGATAGAATATCATAAAAGAATATGAATTCAAGAATTATATCAATAGATCCGGGAAGAAAAAAGTGCGGAATTTCGATATCGGATGAAATGTGCATTATCTCTAAACCTTTGATGACGGTAAAAAGAGAAGAATTGTTTTCGGTTCTGGCAGGTCTTTTGAAAGAGTATTCTGTTTCGGAAATCGTGGTGGGCCAGACCGTTACACTAAACGGTCCTTATAAACCGTCAGCCTTTCTTGCCAGAAAAATAAGCAGTGCCTTCAACATCAAAGTTTCTCTTTATGACGAAAATCTCTCCACTAAAAGAGCGCTTCGGGTCAAGTCCAAAAAACACGGCGACGATGCCGTCTCTGCCGCTATTATCCTACAGGATTTTTTAAATGAAAATAAAGACACGGCTTGATTTTCCCTTGCTTCTGTCTGCTTTCCTTTTATCTTCCGCAATATCGTGCAGCCTGCCTTTTTCAGGCAAGAGCTCGACGGTTGACGGAAAAGACACGGCTCTATTCCGAATAAAAAGCGGATCTTCAGTCAATTCTATGATGGACGAAATGGAAAAAGAGGGGATTTTGCTGAAAAGCGATAGAAAATATTTTTACCGATTCATAATAGATATTAAAGCGGACAGGAGTATTTCCAGCGGAAATTATCTCTTTCCGGTTCCATCGAACCCCGAATCTTTAGCTCAAAGAATTAAGAGAGGACCGGTTAGGAGATACGTCACTATCCCCGAAGGACTGACGATTGAAGAGACAGCGTCAATATTATCTCAAAAGGCAGATTGCGACAGCATTTTGTTCACAAAACTTTGCCGTGACTCTGTTTTTATATCTTCAGTCTTACCCTTGGAAACCTTTCCAAAACCGCCTCTCTCGCTCGAAGGGTTTCTTTTCCCTTCTTCCTATGATTTCGGATTCGGAACTGGACCACAAAGAGCCATTGAGGATATGATTTCCCTCCATTTCATTGTAACCGATTCATTGAATAACCCTGATAAGGATATATTAACTTATTATGAAATAATAGTTCTCGCCTCTTTGATCGAAAAAGAGGCTAAAATCGATTCAGAGAGAAGCTTAATCTCTTCTGTTTACATGAATCGTCTTGCGGCTGACATGCCCCTTCAGTGCGACGCTACTGTTCTTTACGCGCTCGGAGGGCACAAGGAAAAAGTGTATTTCAGCGACCTTGAAGTCGTATCTCCATACAACACATACATGCATAAAGGCCTTCCGCCGGGGCCTATATGCAGCCCCGGGAAAAAATCTATTGAAGCCGCTATGAACCCTGACAGAACAAGTTTTTTGTATTATGTCGCCCGAAATGACGGTTCGCATGTATTTTCAGCAACATACGCAGAACACGTGAAAGCCGTCAATGAATCGAGAAACAGGATGGGAGGTCGTCGATAGTGTATGTTTTAAGTTCAAATCAAATGAGGGAAGCTGACAGAATCGCCATCAGTGAACTCGGCATACCTTCTCTTTCGCTTATGGAAAACGCGGGCAGAATCGCGGCTTTTTTCTCCATTGACATGTGGAAATTGAAACCCAAAGAAAAAGTCCTTGTCATAGCCGGGAAAGGCAACAACGGCGGCGACGCATACGTATGCGCGAGATTTCTTCAAAATCAGGGATTAGAAGTCTTTTTCTTTTCTCTTTTCGATCCTTCTTTACTTTCAAAGGATGCCCTGATACAGCACGGAATTCTCGTCAAAACAGGACTTAAGATAAAACTTCCCTCTGAATCCGATTTTATGGAATCTTTCGAAAAAAGCCTTCTCCGGTCGCGCCTTGTGGTTGACGGTATTTTCGGGACAGGATTCAAAGGCAAGGCAAGGGATTTGCCTTCTGAAATAATCGAACGCGTCAACGCGTCCGAAAAACCTGTTCTCTCTCTCGACATCGCAAGTGGAATAAATTCAGACAGCGGATCAGTTGACGGACAGGCAATTAAAGCTGAATCTACAGTCACTTTCGGGTGCGCAAAAAAATGTCATTTCACCGTCCGAGGAAAGAGGCATTGCGGAAATTTGTTCGTCGCCGATATCGGCATTCCCGAGTTTGTCCTGAATAAAATTCACGATACTGAGCTTTTAACCTGCGATATGGTCAAAAACATTCTCCCAAAAAGAGACGACTCTTTTCACAAAAACCTTTTCGGCAAAATCCTTATAATCGGAGGATCAACTGGAATGTCCGGCGCTCCGGTTCTTTCAGGAAAAGGTGCACTGAAAACAGGCTCGGGATATGTGACCCTCGCCCTTCCATCCAATATCACGCAGGTTTCAGTTTCATTCCCCGAAGCGACATATCTTGCGTCAAACGAAGGACCTTTCATAAATTTAGAAGGAGCAAAAAAGCTAATCCAGACTCTCGTAAAATACGACGCCGTTGTAATCGGTCCGGGAATAGGCAGAGATCCCGAAACTGCACAAGCTGTAATCGAAATTCTCCTCAAGACCGATATTCCCGCAGTCGTGGACGCTGACGCGCTCAGAGCGCTTGCAGGATCATTAGAAAAAATTAAAGGACGTGAAAACACTGTTTTGACCCCACATGCAGGGGAGTTCAGCGCCTTGACAGATCTTTCAGTTGAAGAAATTGGAGAAAACGGAAAAGAACACGCGCTGAATTTCGCGAAAAAATACTCTTTGACCGTCCATCTCAAAGGACCTTTCGGAATAGTAGTATGCGGAAAAACGCTCAAAACCGCCCAGAGTCCCGTTATGGACAGCGCTTTGGCGACTGCCGGAAGCGGCGATGTTCTATCCGGGATCATAGCAAGCTTCCTAGGAAGAAAAATTGACGCCTATCAAAGCGCTTCTACCGGAGTGTTTGTCCACGCTCTTGCCGGAATCACAGCTAAGAAGCTTTTTCACGGTGTTATAGCTTCAGATATCTGTCAATGCATCCCTCAAGCGATCAATGAAATTGAAAGAGCCGCAGATTTCGGTTTTGTTGGATCAGCATAATGTCAAGACGTTTCGTTTTACCGATTATTGCTTTTTTTGTCTTGCTTGCTCTTTTAGGTTTTTCGAGATTTATTTTCTTGAGATCAATCGAAAACCGCCTGCTCTCTCTCGGGATAAAAGCGAAAAAGATAGAAATCGAATCTCCTTTTGTTTTCAGTCTGAAACAAGTCGAGTTCATCTCTCCGAGCAGATTTGAAGGCGGCCGGGCTCAAGATGTTACTTTATGTCTTTCATTCCCCGACATTGGCAGAGTGAAACGGGTTTCAGTCCAGGATTTCCAAATACCTCTAAAAAATGCCCGAAAACCTTCGGAAAAAGGCGAATCAAACGAAACTTTCATGAGAATCCCCGATCAAATCGACCTAAAAAAAGGGATTATTGAATTTGACGGGAGGGAGATCGTCTTAGATTCATTTCATCTTGAAAGACAAGGCAGTCATCACAGAGGCTTTCTATGTGCCGACAACTCGTTTTTAACCCTTTCAGTTGACGATTCTGCCGGAGAGCGCTATCTGAAAATCAATTCCGAAAACCCTGTCTTATTGCTTTCCCATATAAAAATTGACGAATTTAACCTTGAAGGACTGCTCAGAAACGGTTGCTTTGAAGGAAAATTGAGAGGAGAATTTTCGAGCAGATACACGGGAGAGATAGAAGCCCGAATAGACGATACTGTCATAGTCGATTTTTCAGTATCACCGGCTCTTGTTTCTATTCCGGGTAGAGGTCTCAGTCTTTCATCTTCAAACGGATTGTTTTTGATCTCAGCGGAAAATTTTTATGTCCCAATAAATCCGACAGACAAATTCGAGGTTTTAGATTATGACCTATCGGGAAAAATCGCGATCAATTTTGATGATTGTATTTTTCATGTTAGAGCTGAATCCATCGCCTTCAAAGACTTGATTGTATTTTCAGGATATCTTTGCCAAGATACTGTAACTTTTGATCTGCTACAGATTCCAAAAGCTTCTTTGTCTTTATCCTTTTACGAAAAAAACATCGATATAGACACTTTGCTTTTTTCCCTGGGAAATTCAAATCTTTCTTTTACAGGTTCTGTAAGATACTCCGACACTGCAATGGTAAATGTATTTTTTTCAGGAGAGAGGATAGAGGTTGCGAGCATAATAGATTTAGTTCCCGAAGAACTGCTTCCTAACCTAGCCGGATTGACGGGCAGGGGCGATTTTGACTTGGAAGGTTTTTTTCAATACTCTTCTTCTTGCCCGGAAAGCACGGATTTCGGTATAAATTCAGTGTTTCGGGGAGTCCAACTGGACAACCTCGGCAAAACAATACACATGGATTCTTTTTCCAGGCCTTTTTGCGCCACTGTGAGAATAGGTTCTCTAAAAGGCGAAAAGATATACTTGGGGCCGTCTAATCCGAATTATGTGCTTTTGACAAATGTTCCGCGCCCTCTGATCGGAGCAGTTCTGGTTTGCGAAGACGGATCTTTTTTCAGCCACAGAGGATTCAGTATATATCACATCAGAAGAGCCATGAGGGAAAACTTGGAAGTCTCCAGATACATAAGCGGAGGAAGCACAATAACAATGCAGTTGGCAAGAAATCTTTTCTTGTCTGATGAGAAGAGCTTATCGAGAAAACTTGAAGAAGCAGTGCTGACATGGCAGCTTGAAAAAAATCTCACTAAAAACAGAATCCTCGAATTATACCTGAATATAATCGAATTCGGACCGGGAATAAGAGGTATTGGGGCGGCATCAAAAAAATATTTCGGAGTTGACACAAGGGATCTCAATCCCCTTCAGTGCGCATATTTAGCCAGTATAATACCTAACCCGAGAAGATATTACCGCCTTCACTACTCAGGCGGCAGTATTTCAGAATATTGGCATCAGAAACTCGTGAAGATAATGAGTCTCGAGTTGTCGAAAAATTACATAGATTCAGCTTCTTTCGACAGTTTTTCTCGAATCTCTCTGGAATTTT
>JAFGIG010000139.1 GCA_016929715.1 Caldifarciminota bacterium | reverse complement strand
TTTTCATTAAATCGGCAGGTAAAAAATGAAAAAATTCATCACCATAGCCGTCAGCGGTAAAAATCTAAAAGAGCGTGAAAAAAATCTGATTCTTCTCAACGAGATGGATTATCTCCTAAAAACTCTCGGATATGTTTCTTGCGAAAAATTTCATCAGGAAAGGGAAAAACCCGACAGCAGATTTTACGCCGGAAAAGGGAAAATCGAAGAACTCAGGGACTGCGCTGAGAAACTCGGCGTTCATTCTGTCGTTTTTATAAACGAATTGACCGGATCCCAGATAAGAAACATAGAAAAAGAGACTGGGCTCGAAGTTTCGACGAGAAAAGACGTAATACTCGAAATATTCAAGGAGCACGCGGGAAGTAAAATCTCAAAGGCAGAAGTCGAGACGGCTCAGCTAAGGCACAGGTTAAGCAGAATAGTCGGAGGGTTCGATTATCTGTCGAGACCCGCCGGAGGGATTGGGACAAAAGGTCCCGGAGAGACAAAACTCGAGACAGAAAAAAGAGCAATCAAAAAGAGAATTTCGTATCTCGGGGAAATAATAAAAAAAAACAAGACGACGCTGGCAATGCAGAAGGAGAGGAGAAAGGGAACTTTCAGGGTTTCACTCGTGGGATATACAAACTCAGGCAAGACAACGCTTCTCAACGTCTTGACGGGAGCCGGCGCAAAGACTTCAAATATAATGTTTTCGACTATTGACACGACGACGAGAAGGATGAAACAAAATGACTGGAAGAATAAAGTGCTCATTTCAGACACTGTCGGTTTCATCGAAGAATTGCCTTTCGAACTCGTAGAATCATTCAAATCTACTCTTGAAGAAGTCGCAGATGCCGAATTGAGACTGCTCGTGGCTGATTTTTCAGAAGAAAATTACTCTATGAAGATAGAAACCGTGAAAAACATACTCCAAAAAATCGGATGTTCGGAAAAAGAAACTTTGATTTTACTGAACAAGATGGATATTTCGCCTTGCGATATCCCACCTCCGGAGGAAGGATGTTTGCTCATATCGGGAAAAATGGGCATTGGTCTGGAGGATCTCAAAAGGGAAATACTGAAAAGAGCAGGTTCAATTAGATGAAAACGCTTTCTTCTCTTAAAAATCCCGAAAACTACCGGCCTGGGCTATGGGATCTGAGAAGAGATAAAAAAGCGGCTCTTCACTGGAAGAGTGTTTTTGCTAAAAACACTGATTTTATCTGTTCTATGATGAAAAAAAACGGAAAAGAAACCCATGCCCGGGATTTCAAGAGCCAAATGGCGGGAATAATTAAAGGCATAGACAATTGCGCTTATGAGACAGTCCACGAAATTACGATTTTAAGGCAGGATGCGCTTGAAGGTTCAGGTGTTTGCGATCCTTTTCACAAAATTAAGACTTTAGAGAGCGAAAGCGCGTTGTCGTGGCTCAGAGCGAATAATTGGAGTCATGATATCGAAAAGGGACGGGCTTTTTTTTCTTTTGCTGTCCGCTGTCTTCTCGATGGAAACAGGTTTGATTTGGGAAGTGCAGAGACCATAGCTCTTTGGGAAAGAGGCGAACTTAAATTCACATTATCTGAAGACCGGAAGGACTTGGAAAATCTCTATGAAGCGGTTTTGCATGTCGGGGATAAAAGCTGTGTTCTGCTCGCCGACAACGCAGGGTATGATTTTACGGCGGGAGTGATTTTGCTTTCCAAAGCTCTTGCCAGAGAAGGTTTTTCAGTTACTGTCGGGGCTAATTCAAAGCCGGCTCTGAATGACGTTATATATGAAGAATGCCTTGAGATATCCTCAAAAGTGTCCTTTTTTGACGATGAATGGAGTGAGTTCACGTCTTCAGGAAAAATAAATTTCATACCTACAGGGTGCAGAACTCCGGGCATAGACCTTAGGAATATCAGCGAAGAGTTAGACCTCGCCGTGTCCGGAGCGGGAATAGTTATCTTTACGGGGCAGGGAAGAGCTGTCGAGACTACATTAAACGCGACTCTGTCATGTCCCGTCCTGAGGATCGCCAAAATTAAAGACCCGATGGTTGCAGGGCTTATGGGTGTAGATATTTTCGGTGATTTCATTATTGTTCAGAAAACATGAAAAAAGCGGCAGGTTTTTCTTTTTTTGCTCTGGCTCTATTATTTGCTCTTATGCAGATATATTTTATCCTATCGAAAAAGGATAACACAATAAAATATTCCGCGTCTGAAGAAACTTCTCCGAATGAAGATTACTGGGATAGGGCGAGAGACGAAATATTCAGATTTATAGTGGAATCAGGTTCTAGCCTCAGGGCTGATACCGCCTGCCTTATAGCAACATCGATAACTGCTAATTCCGAAAACTTCGATCTCAATCCGTATGTCGTAGCTGCGGTGATATATTCAGAGAGCAGGTTCAGGCATGATGTTGTGGGCTCTTCTGGCGACGCCGGCCTTATGCAGATAATCCCCTCCACGGCAAAATTAATCGCCGAAGCTTTTTCTGAGAGAAGATTCAACATAAAAGACATCGATACAAACATAAAATACGGCTGTTGGTATCTGTCGTTCATAAAAACCAGATACGGAGGAAATTACATTCAGGCACTCGGTATGTATAATCAGGGCGGGAATTGGAAAGGAGCGGGAGAAAGATATGCCCAAAGAGTGATCAGTCAGGCAGAATCCCGCGGATTGCCGCTGAGCCTGCTGATCGTCTATGACGAAATGAATATAAAAAAAAATATTTGCCAATGAAAAGCATGGGTCAAAAATACGCATCAAATGTGATAAGATATTGAAATGAAAAAAATTCAAAAAAAGCTCGCTGTTTGTTCAGGCGGACAGACAGGAATAGACAGGGCGGCTCTGGACGCTGCATCTGAACTCGGGCTTGTTACAGGCGGATGGTGTCCGAAAGGAAGAAGAGCAGAAGACGGAGAAATTCCTTTGGAATACAGGATGATAGAGGCTTCGTCTTCATATTACTGGGAAAGAACATTACTGAATGTGGCAGAAAGCGATGCGACCCTAATTTTGACGAAAAAATCCGTGAAAAATTCAAAGGGAACTGATCTTACAGTTAAATATGCTAAAAAAATCAAGAAGCCATACAGAATACATAAAATTGGCTCAACCGAAATCATGGATACTGTCAAATGGCTTGCCGAAATCAAACCTGAGATATTGAACATAGCTGGGCCGAGAGAATCTAAATCACCGGGGATATACAATGAAGGCAAGAAATACATCAAGGCTATCCTTGAAAATTTCATCGCCTCAAGATGAGATCTGCTTCATAGGCGATATACATTTCGGTGCGGAAGGCAGAGAAAAAGAAGAGGCGAAAAAGAAAATATTTTCCGAACTTCTTCATGATCTTGCCGAAAAAAAAATTCCCGTAGTTTTTGTCGGCGATATTTTTGATTTTCTTTTCGATTACGGAAAGTTTATCGAAATCGGAAACATGAAAATTTTAATAGAAATTTTTGGGTATTACAAAAAATGCCCTGAATCAGTCTATGTTCTCGGCAATCACGATTTCTGGGGCAGAACTCTGATAGAGGAAGGCGTGGGAATGAAATGCTGTGAAGAGCTGGAACTTAGAATAAATGGCAGGAAATTCTGGATTTCTCACGGAGAGGCTATAGTCAAGAACGCCGCTGGCGACAAGTTTGCAAGGTTTGTTCTCAGGAATAAAGCGAGCATAGCCCTTTTCAGGGCAATTCATCCTAAAGTCGGTCTCGGACTGGCGGGAATGATATCCAGAATGAGCAGGGGGAGATCGAAAAAACTGAGTTTCACTTTCGATAAATACATAGAGTATGCCAGAGAAAAGTGGAGGCAGGATTTTGATCATGTTGTCATAGGACACCTTCACAAACCTTTTGTGTTCCGTGAAAAAGGAAAAAGTCTCGGAATAATAGGCGATTGGACGAATCACAACACGGTTCTTTATTTCAAAGACGGAAAATTCCGTCACAAAATTCTATATTGATTTCATCAAATAAGCGAGTGAACTGCAAGCCCGCTTCGCAGTTTCGGTTCGAACCAAGTTGATTTAGGCGGCATTATTTTTCCGCTGTCCGCTATCGCTATGAGTTCTTTTATGCTGACAGGGAAAAAAGCGAATGCGACTGAAAAGTTACCGCTGTCAATTATTTTCTTAAGTTCTTTTATGCCTCTTATGCCTCCGATGAAGTCAATTCTCTTGTCTGTCCTCGGATCTTTGATTCCCAGAACTGGATCGAGCAGGTTTTTCTGAAGAAGAGTTACGTCTAAAAGTTCAAGAGGATCCTGAGAATTTAGTATTTCTTCTCGTGCCTTTAGAGAGAAAAATTCTCCGTCAATATACATAGTCCAAAAATGTTTTTCCGGCGGTTTGCAATGCTCAGGATCTGCGCATGAGATTTTCGAGATTTCAAATGATTTTTCAACAGCTTTCATGAATCTAATTTTATCAAGTCCGTTCAAGTCTTTAACCACTCTGTTGTAGTCAATGATGTTCATTTGATCATGAGGAAAAATCACTGAAAGAAAGAAGTTGTATTCTTCATTTCCGTTGTGAGAGGGGTTTTTTTCTCTGTAAAGAGCCCTTGCGCGGACAGCGGATGCGCTGCGGTGGTGGCCGTCTGCCACGTAGATCACATCTATTTCTCTGAAACTCTCTCTTATAAACTCGACACCTTTTCTGTCGGAAACAGACCAGAAGGTGTGTGATATGCCGTCTTCAGTTTTGAAATCATAAAGAGGAAGATTATTTTCGGTAAAAGAAAAGATGAAATCATCTATCTTTTTGCGGGAGATATAAGTGAGAAAAACGGGACCTGTATTGGCGTTTAGCGACAAGATATGTTTGAGTCTGTCCTCTTCTTTGTCTTTTCTCGTCAGTTCGTGTTTCTTTATTATGTCGTTTTCGTAATCGTCGGCGCTGGCGCAAGCTACTATTCCTGTTTGGCTGTGAGATCCCATGATTTGCCTGTAAAGGTAATAATTATGAGTCTCATCCTTAATGAGCCATCCTTTTTCCAGGAAAGATTTCATGTTTTCGGAAGCTTTATTATAGACTTTCTCATCGTATAGATTCACTGAAGGATCAAGATCTATCTCGGGTTTTGTAATGTGAAGAAAGGACAATTCGTTTTCGGAGGCTATATTTCTCGCCTCTTCTGATGAAATGACATCATAGGGAAATGACGCAAGTTTACTTGCGATCTCCACCTGCGGTCTGACAGCTCTGAATGGTCTGACATCAGCCATAAACCTCTCCTGAAAAATGTTGTTAAAAAGTTTTCTTTAACTGCCCCTGAAGATTCAGGGCCGGTATAGTTTATCTGAAAAATCCCTTTTTATGTTTTCTTCTTGATATTCTCTTCGATTTTTCTTCCTCTGTTTCCTTACCCACAGGTTTTTCATCGTCTTCTTCTTCTTCTTCATACACATCATCGAGTTGATCTTCCATTAGAGGTGCGTCATCCGCCTGGCTTTTATCTGTAGGCTGGTCAGATACTTCGGCGAGGCCTTCTTTTATGAGCGAATAAACCGTTCTGGCGGTTTCGAGCTGTGAAAAACCCGTCGTCACTGATAAATCTTTGAGACTTTTGAGGCTGTCGACCTGAGCCGCGACAATCCATTGAGGAGGTGAAATCTTTACTTCTTTCACTGAAGGGTCGGGTATGAGCCTGACTGTCAGGTTGAGGTCCGGGATCGATTTCGTGATTTCCTCCCATTCTTTCAACTGAGACTGAAGAGATTCATATGCCTTGTCTATGGGAAGGTCGAAATGACTGTCACGAATGTCTTCTGACGGGACAAATTCGAAAGCTCCGTCCTTGAGCTGGAAAAGGTTAAAAAGGGCGACTTCCCCGCTGTTTTGATCTCCGTCCATCGCATAGACGATAGATGAGTTTTTAAAGTGTATTTCACCTTTGATTTTCTCGGAGGCGATTTTCAAAACACCGTTTTTACTGCTCATCTTGATGAACTGAAGTATTGTCGGTATTTCAAAATCAGTCAGTTTCCCGCTCAATGCCGCCATATGACCTCCTTTATATGGAAAGAGTCAATGTTATGACATGCGCCAGTCCAAGACTCGATGAGTATGGAGCGAAGGCGTAGTCTAATGTTACCGATTTCCATTTATAGCCGAAACCAGCTGTATAGGATTGAGAGTCATAGTTGAATTTGGCTCCCATCCTCAAAGAAAAATTGCTTGAATGGGTTATTTCCGCTCCGGCGTCGATTCTAAACCTGACGTCGGGGGATTTCCAAAAATCCAGGGCTACACATTCTTTCATGTTCCAAAAAGAAGGCAAATCCAGGGCAAAGCCCGCTCTAATAGAGGTAGGTAGTCTCGAAGAGGTTTTTGAATCTTTCAACATCGAATACTTGGGACCGAGATTTTCTATTGTAGCGCCGAATTTGAGGGGGTCCCAAATATGATAGAGAATGCCGAAATCGAAAGCGTAAACCGTTGCGCTGTATTCGAAAATCCTCTCGTGAATTAATTTTGACCTTATACCTACAGAAAGGTCGCTGTAAAGCCTATATGCTCCGGCAAAGGAAAAGGAGAAATCATAGGCGCTGAATTCTCCCTGGAATTCGCCGGGTCCTGTTCTATACTCAATGCCGTCAATAAAAAGGCCGCTCATTGAGAAACCCGCTGCTATTTTGTCTCCGGATACCGTGAAAGAGGCGAATTCCTGATGAACTCCCTGAATAAGATTTTGATGGTTGAAAACTAAATTTTTCTGGATGTCAGGAGTGAGAAGATTTGCGGGATTCCCCGAGGCTCCTTCGTTCACAGCCGCACTCGTCCCTCCCATAGCCGTCTGCCTGGCAGAGACAGGGATTTTTAAAAAAGCCATGCCTATTCCTGTTTCTTCCTTTTCAAAGTTTTTCTTGAACCAGTCGGAAAAACCGTCGGAAAATAGTGAGCAGGCATTGAATGCAAGAATAATGAATATAGAGATAATTCTCCTGTAAGCCATCAATATCACTCTCCTAAAATTTTAGTTGCTTTTTGTATGAAATCTTTTCTTTTATTGCCTTCGTCAATGTATTCGCTGACCGCTTTGACCAGATTTTTCAGATGGGATTTTCTCGGCTGTGTCATGTCAATCCATTCCTGAACGAGATCGTCAAAATAATATTCGATCCATGCCCCCGCGATTTTCGAGGCGGAATCTTTAATATCAGACACGATTTCGTTGAGTCCGCTCTCGGATAACAGCTGTTCAGACGCGAATTTTTTTGATTTCTTTTCTTCTATTGTGTCGAGAATATTTTTCTCCGTTTCGTCTGAAAATGCGTCTTTGAGAATGAGGGAAGAAGAATCAAAAAATTTTATGATATCGGAAACCGCAATTTTTTTAGATGTTAAAGCGACCAGAAAACCTCCGTTAAAGTCTTTCAAGAATATCATTCCTTCAAGGTAGATCCAGTTGACTGTCCCGCTTTTTACACCGGATTTTTTAAGCGCATCCCAAAGTATTACAATGGATCTTCCAACATCCTCAGCATCCTGAAGAGGAACAGAAAGAGTCGAATGCTTGATTTTTCCCATAACATTGAAGATCATTATGCCCTTTACTTCGGGAATTCCCGAAAACGCACTTTCTACTTCCTTGAGAACGTCTGATTTCACCCTTCGACCTCTTTGAGAATAGAGCCATGGGATGCGCCGGGAGACAAGAGGAAAATTTGGTTTTCAGCAGATCCAGTCCTGATCCAGAGTTCTCTGCCGGAGACCGAAAGGACTATTCCGTCAAGGTTGTGAAGGGAGAACTTTTTACCTATATTTTTTCCCCATTCGTTCAGAAAAAAACTCGCTTTGACCGCACCCCTTGCGACTGATTCGCTGTCAGCTTGGATTACTTTCCATTTGTCGTCGAGCCTGACGGAAGATTCTACGTCTTTTCTGGAAGAGATTCTGTCGTATGACTTCTTGTCCTTCGGGAGGGAATCGGGAAAAGAAAGATGTTCCGGGGCTGTTTTTAACCTCTCATTTTCAGCCATGCGTTTCTCGTCAAAAGCCTTTGCCGCCTCAAGAAGAAGAAATGAAATGTCGAGGTGTCCGGCTTCTAAAGGAGGATCGACCCAGTGGAGAACATTGAAAATGCCGCTGTCCCAAGAAAGCATGAGATTAAAAGCCTCCTCCATTTGAAAACCTTCGGCTTGCGCATAGACAAGTTTTCCGTTTTTGATATACATTTCTCCGGTGCCTTTCGAAGAAACAACGGAAATTCTCCTGTTTCCGCCTGTGAGAGAGACTATCTGAATCAAATCAAAAGGCGAAATGGATTCGATTTTGGCTTCGAATTCCCTCGACGGCTGCATAATATCTTCTATCTTGACTGCGAATTCATCCAAGTCGAAAGGTTTTTCGATATACAATACGGCTCCGCTGTTTATCGCGTTTCTCTGCGCCGTAGGCGATCCATGGGCTGTTATTACTGCTACTTTAGTGAGCGGGGAAAAGTCTTTCATCCATCCCATGAGCTGAAACCCGTCAATGTATGGCATTTTGAGGTCTGTCACAACGAGATCAAAGGGCGAGTTTTTGAGCTTTTTTATGGCTTCTCTCGGATCCCACTGAATTTCGGTTTCAAAGCCCGATTCGGAAAGTCTTTCGCCTACAAGAGAAGCTATGTCGGCTTCGTCGTCTATGACCATCACTCTTTTCTTTTTTTCCGAAAAAAGGGAATCTTTCATGTCTTTACTTTATAAGAGGCAGGGTTATCATGACTTCTGTTCCGGCTCCTTTTTTGCTCTCGATCTCAATATTTCCGGACATTCCGTCTATTATTGTTTTTGCGACGTTCAAGCCCAAACCGAAGCCTTCCGGAAATGTCGAGAAAAACGGCTGGAAAACGTCATTTTTATTTTCTTCGTCAATTCCTATGCCGTTGTCGGTCACATTAATAATAAGACAATTCTCGCTGTTTGTCATATACAAAACTATAACACAAGGTCTTTTATCAGACAATAGACAAGCTTGAATGGCGTTTTCAATTATATTTGAAATCGCCTGGATCAATTCGTCTGGTTCGCCGAATATCTTCGCCTCTCGGGCTTCGTTGCTGTAATATAACTGAATATCCTTGTTCTTCATAAATTCACAGGAGGGAACCCATTCATCGAGAAGGGTTTTAATGTCATAAATTCTCTCGCTTCTCGAAGTCGGTTTTGAGAGTTTTTTTGCTGATCCTATAAGTTTTGACATCCTTGATACCTGTTTGGAGACTTTTTCTTCCATCTGTTTTACGGATTCTTTGATTTCCGGCGGAACGCTGTTATTCTGAGAGACATGTCTTTCTAAGAGCTGGACATTTCCTTTTACAATGGTGAGGGGATTGCTGAGCTCATGTATAAGTCTGGAGTAAAATTCAAGCATTGTCAGGTAATCCTTGGAAAGCTCTTTGTTGGCTTCTGAGAGTCTTATATGCGTCTCCCCGGGGAATAATTTCGCCCTATATGCCGAAGCGAAATCTTTTTTGCAAACGAGATTCGGGGCTTTTGTAGATTCCGTCTCCAAGAGCTTAAAATCATTCCAAGAGCTTTCGAGGATAATCTTGAGTGATCTGAACCCTTCCGCGGAAGAGGTTTTAGCAAAAACGGGTTTGGAATCCATGAATTCGATACACGAGTCGGTGTCGAGAAAAAGTTTTACTCCGGGTTTGATTTTCTCAGCTATGTGCAGAATGTCAAGAAATGATATGTGTTTGAAACTTCCACTGAGCAGGATTTCATCTCTCATTGCTGTCTTCGAAGTATATATTCAGAGATGAATCTTCATGCAAGGGAGTATAAATGATTTCGTTGTCCAGGGAAAAAAATGTGAAAAGAGAATTTCTTATTATTTCGGAATAATCGGGATGCCCTTCGAGACGCAACACGCAGTAAGGATAGAAGTCGAGTAGGTGTTTTATTTCCATAATTTTCATCATACCTGAGGATGAGAGCGAAGAATCTTCAAAATCTTCCGCATTCATAGAGAAGGGAATGTCAATGGGCAGCATAGGGACTCGGATATTCTGGTTATTCTGGGAAAAAATATGCGCAGTGAGATAATTATCCTTTTCGACGAAAAGTGTTTCACTTTCGCCTATGGAGATTAAAGTATCGGTAAAGATGCCGTCACTGCCGGCGAAGTTCGCCGTTGTCGGCAGTCCGGAAAAGAAATCATATAAGGACAAGTTATATTGAACGCTTTTTGTCTTGTCTTCTAAAACTATATCCAGATGGACATTTTGATTTTTTCTTACCGACACCGGCATTCTTATTTCTCTAAAGCCTTCGGAAGATACGGAGATTGTCACAAAACCCGAAGGGATTCCGGAAAATGAAAAGAAGCCTGTAGAGTCCGTCGTAAAATCCATGAGTCGTTCAATATTTGCACAGACAATGGCACCGTCTATGGGCAGTCCCTCTTCTGACCGGACTGTTCCGCTCAATGTCCCTGTTCCTCTCACTGAAGAAGGATCCCTTACAAAGCCTGAAAAAACTTTCAAGCCGAGAGTCCAGTCCGGTTCGGTTGTTTTCGACCCGAGCCTGACCGTCGTGAGAATTTCGAACGAAAAACCGCCGAAGAAATCGGCGAGAATCCCGAATTTGAGAAAAGAGTTGTCAAAAGACAACATTCTCTCACCGGAACGCTTTTCCACTTCAATGTAAGTTCTGTTGGAAAAGCGGGAAAAATATATGCGGGAAGTCAAAAAAGAGAAAGAAGACCCTTCTTCCCAGAAATATCCTGGGGATAGTTGCAGCCCGCATGCTTTGTTTTTTTGTATATCTCCGATAAGCGCCGCCGAATAACCTCGGTCTGAAAAGGTAAAATTCGCTCCGAGGTCTATGAAAGCGCCTCCGGGACCTCCCCAGGAGGCTGAAAAATAAGGTGAGAAAACGGCCTTTTCTTCGATGCTGTCTGCGGTAAATCCGCCGGAAATATTTAAGAAGGAGTTGGGTTTCCATTCAAGCGCCAATGCCGAAGAGAGGCTGTATTCTAAAGAATCGCGATGTTCTCGCTGATCGTAAAATGTGAACAAGTTTAAGCCCAAACGCCATTTTTTTCCTATTTCAGGAGTCAAAAAATTTGTATGAAAGCTTGTTCCGGATGAAGCTAAAATAAAGAAAAGGCAGAAAAGCATCAAGAAGGAGATACTGGAGGTGTTTGCTTATGTGCCCCGATGTAAAGCCTTCTGAACTGTTCGTTGTCAACTATCGCTTTGTTGATAAGAAAAAGCGTTTCAACGTTCTCATTGGCGTTTTGAATTCTTTCGCATAGTTCTTCGGAGAGAGCTTTTAGAAATTTGGCCGCAGTGGCAGGAAATTTTATCATGATTGAATCGAGAGTGTCCTTTTTGAAAACGAGCATTTTAGCTTTGGTCAGGGTTTTTACCGTGGCACTTCTGGGTAAATCCGTCAGAAGGGACATGTCTCCGACGAATCCGCCGGGTGAGAGTTTTGCGAGCACAAGAAGAGTGTCCTCCCTTTGAAGAAGAACCTGCACTTCCCCCTCGACTATTATATACATCTCCCTGCCGTTATTTTTCTCCTGGACTATTACCTCTCCCTCCTCGAAATTCTTTTCCGTGAGCTGGTTTGTCAAGACATCTATCTCGGAATCGGACATGTGCTTGAAAAGAGATATTTTTCTCAGTATATCATATTTCATATTTCCTCCTGATTAAATGAGTCGCGTGGGATTCGAACCCACGGCCCCCTGCTTAAAAGGCAGGTGCTCTACCTCCTGAGCTAGCGAC
>JAFGIG010000031.1 GCA_016929715.1 Caldifarciminota bacterium | reverse complement strand
ATTCGGAACTCTCAAACTCCTGGATTTTCCGGAAGGGAAAAAGGAAAAAGCGGTCATAAGCCCTGAAAGGAATTTCGACGTAGGAGCCGGTTTCGGCAAGGAAATGGAGACTACTCTAGAAGGAGGAGTTGTCGGGCTGATTGTCGATACGAGGGGAAGGCGTCCTTTTGAAATAGCAAAGACAGACGAGGAGAGGATAAAGAAACTCAGCGCATGGAATAAGGCGCTCAACATATACCCGGACGAGAGGTGATCCATGGCACATGCTTATACACCAGGACTGATGGTGACGGAGAGGACCGTCCTGAGAAAAGAGAGAAGACTGCCTCTTAAAGGAAATGTCGCCATCGACAAAATAGGAACTCAGGTCAAAGCCCAGGATATAGTCGCCAGGACAGAACTTCCCGGAAACGTCCTGCCCTTCAATTTAGCAGGAAAACTCGGGACTGCGACGAGCGATGTGAAAAACGCGCTCAAGGTCGAGATCGGGGGAAAAATAGAAAAAGGTCAGATGATAGCCGAAACCAAGGGGTTTTTGGGACTTTTCAAGGCTTCGGCGAGGTCTCCTATTGACGGGACCCTCGAGAGCATCTCGGATGTCACAGGTCAGGCTATTCTTAGAGAACCTCCCCAACCCGTCGAAAAAGACGCCTACATAGACGGAAAAATCGTGGATTTGTTTCCTGAAGAGGGCGTCGTCGTCGAAACCGTCTGCTCTTTCGTCCAGGGGATATTCGGCATAGGCGGAGAGACGAGAGGCGAGATATTCCCTGTGGTTCAGGATCCGTCAGAAGAACTGAAATTGAGCCACATCACGCCGGAATGCCGCGGAAAAATAGTAATAGGGGGTTCTTTCTGCTCCTCCGAGGTCATGAAAAAGGCCGCCGAAACTGGAGTAAAAGCTATAGTTGTCGGGGGAGTTGACGACGAAGACCTTAAAAATTTCATTGGTTACGACATAGGAGTTGCCATAACGGGCCACGAAGACGTCGGTTTGTCTCTTGTCGTCACCGAAGGTTTCGGAAAGATAGCGATGGCGAAAAAGACTTTCAAGCTCCTCTGCTCCAAAAGGGAGTCCATGGCTTCCGTAAACGGAGCCACACAGATAAGAGCCGGTGTCATGAGGCCCGAAGTCATAATCCCCATAAAGCTTTCCGATGATGACAAAAAGATAGAATTCAAGGAATCAGGATTAATGGAAGTCGGCACTCTCGTCAGAATAATCAGGGAGCCCAATTTCGGCATGATAGGCGAAGTCTCGGAGCTACCGCCAGAGCCGAGACAGATAGAAACCGAAGCTAAAGTCAGGGTTGTAAAAGTCAAGCTCCAGGACGGTAAGCAGGTACTTTTGCCGAGAGCTAACGTAGAACTCATCGAGGAGTAAACATGATTTTTAAAAAATTTATTCCGGCCGTTATCCTGGTCTTTTTGGGTTCGCTGCCATTGTCCGGATCGGCTGTCTGCGTTCAGGACGTGCCCGACGACGACGGTTCTGCCCTCATTGTGAGCTGGGAACCCCCGGGGGATATTTTGGGGTTTTTCATGTATAAAATATACAGGAAAGACTCACTGGAAGGAGAATTTGTCCAGGTGGGGAAATCGAGTAAGATGGAAAATTGTTTTTTTGTGGACAAAGATCCGAGATTTCCTCTGAACTCCGGTATGAATGTTGTTTACAGAATTGTAGCTCTTGACGAGGAAGAGAACGAAATCCGGGAAATTGGAGTTTCAGAACAATTCTCGCCTTCTCATTCTTATTTTAATAGCACTAAAAAGAACACAGTTGTAGCCGTAATATTTGTTTTCACTGCGCTTATCACATTTTTAAATTTAGCGAAAAAGGATAAAAACCTTTTCATAAGAAAAATAGCCGGTCTTGATGCCCTCGACGAAGCCGTCGGAAGGGCTACTGAGATGGGAAGGTCTGTCCTCTATGTACCGGGACTTTCAACTATGGACGACATTGCTACAGTAGCTTCAATAAATATTCTCGGACCTGTCGCGAAAAAAGTTGCCGAATACGAGACAAAAATCCTCGTCCCGAACAGGGACCCAATTGTCTATACGATAACACACGAAGTCGTCAAAGAGGCTTATCTCGAAGCGGGAAGGCCTGACGCTTTTCAGGAGGACCAGGTCTTTTTTGTCTCTCAAAACCAATTTGCCTTTGTCGCCGCCGTCAACGGAATAATGATGAGGGAAAAACCTGCTACTAACTTATACCTTGGAATGTTCTGGGCGGAATCCCTTCTTTTAGCCGAGACAGGAAACGCTACGGGAGCTGTCCAGATAGCGGGGACTGACTCTGTAACTCAGTTGCCTTTCTTTGTCACTTCCTGCGACTATACTCTCATAGGCGAGGAACTCTACGCGGCGAGCGCGTATCTTTCACGGGACCCAGTCCTCGTCGGGACAATAAAAGCTCAGGACGTGGAAAAAGCGATATTGCTTATACTCTTAGTCCTGTTGTCTGTTTTGGCTATTCTCAATTTTAACTTTTTCCGCTCGGAAAGTTTTTTGAGATTTATAATGTCGTTTTTCGGGACTTAAATATGAAGTGTTCTACACATACACCTAAAGGAGCAGGGAAATGTTTTTAAAAAGGACCCTCCCCCTACTCATAGTCTTTCTCCTCGGTCTGGCTATGATAATCCAGTTCTATATTCCACACCCAGTTTCACAGAATTTTTACGACAGCATGGCAGAATGGGTGAGGATATCGGGGGCTTTCGCCTTGATACTCGGTCTTTCGAGCTTTTTCTATGTCCACACAAGAAAGCTGGCAAGGAAGAACAAGGACAGTTTCTATTCCGGGGTAGCAATACTCTGCCTAATTGGTATGGCTGGAATAGGTATTTTCGGCAGAGGAGGAATAAATGGCTGGCTCTTCTCGAATCTCTACAGAAGCATTATTGTTCCTTTGGACGCGACTATGTTCTCTCTTCTGTCTTTTTACATAGCTTCTGCGGCTTTTAAGGCATTCAAGGCGAGAAATGCAATGGCATTCGCACTTCTCGTCACGGCTATTATAGTCATGCTGGGAAGAGTTTCATTCGGGAGTTTTCTCGATGGAATTGTCGAGTGGATTCTTGTATATCCAAACACAGCTGCCCAAAGAGGTATTATTTTAGGTATTGGACTTGGAATGATCGCTACATCACTGAAAATAATCCTCGGAATCGAAAGGTCTTATCTCGGGGGAGGTGACTGATGAAATTTTGGCTTTTCATGGACAAACTTGACAGGAGATGGCTGTTCCTTGCTATAGGCCTGTCAGTCATCATCCCTTCTATCACAAACATGAGGTTTCCAGTGACGACAACGCCTCCGACACTCAATCTCTGGAATTTTGTCGACAGCCTGAAATACACGAAAAAACCCCTGATAATTATTTGCGACTATTCCCCTTCTACTTCACCTGAACTCCAGCCCATGGCTCACGCCCTCTTCAGGCACGCCCTTGAAGCTGACATACCTGTTTTTCTCTACGGAGGTCTTTACACTGAAGGATTCGGCTTGGCGAGAATAGCCGAGGAAACCGTCCTTGAGGAGATAGACTACCAAAAGGCAAACGGCGATTCTGTGATATACGGCGAAGATTACGTCTTTTTGCCTTTTGTCCCCGGAGGACTTGCAGTAATTGCAGGAATGGGAGAGGATTTTATAGGGACATTCAGGGTTGACGCGAGAGGAGACAGCCTAAAGAATCTGCCCATGATGGACAACGTACGAAGACTGGAAGATATAGGCTTGATTGTAGATATAGCAGGTTCAGCTGTATCTAGGACATGGATGGTATATGCCGGGACAAGGTATGGAACCCCAGTTGGTGTTGGCACGACAGCAGTCAGCGCCGCTGAATACTACACTTTTCTTCAGACTCGTCAGTTCGTAGGTATGATGGGCGGTATGAAGGGCGCTGCGGAATATGAAGAATTGAATGCATCGAATCTTAACATAGAAGTAAGAAAACAAGCTGGTATTGCAATGGCTTCACAGAATTTTGTCCATTTGCTCATAATCTTTATGGTAATACTCGGAAACATTTCCTTCTTCGTCCTAAAGAGAAATAAAGAGAGGAGGCTCTGATGCAACTATCTACAAGCATCTGGGTCTGGATCGCGGCTTTCCTGACCCTTACAATTTACTCCTTTCTATATAAAGACAACCCTCTATACAGATTCGCCGAACATGTCTTTGTCGGTGCATCTGTGGGATGGTCAATAGCTATTGTCTGGCACATGACTGCTATTCCTTATATTGGAATCCCTTTGAGAGATGCTTTTGTCCAGCGTAATTGGCCCGGATTAATATATGTCGCAATACCGACTCTCTTGGGATGTCTGTATTTTTTCAGATTTTTTCCCAAACAGAGCTGGCTCGCAAGGTGGCCGATAGCGTTGATGATGGGCTATTACTGCGGTATATCTATTTCTCCCAGTATAGAAACGAATATTTTCACCCAGGTTCAGGGGACGATTCTTACAGGTTTCAACCCTACAAGTTTGAGCTCATGGTGGGCTCTGTTGTTACTAATAGGTGTAGTCTCGACTCTGTTTTATTTCTTTTTCTCCCTCAAACACGAGGGGATAGTAGGAAAGACTTCGAGACTCGGGATTTGGTTCGTCATGATAGCCTTCGGCGCTTCTTTCGGATACACAGTCATGGCTCGTGTCTCTCTTCTGATAGGAAGAATCCAGTTCCTCCTCCACGACTGGCTCGGAATACTGAAATGAAGTGAAACATGAAAATATTAACGATAAGCTTTGCCCTTTTATTGAGTTTTTCGGCTGTCTCAGGCGGAGTCTCTGTCGAAGACTTCCCGAACGACGACGGTTCGTCTCTGATTGTCCGATGGAACTCAACCGTCAATACTGAAGCCGCTGGTTATTATGTCTACAGGCAGGACAATCCCGAAGATGGATATTTTCTACTCTCGAGAATTGCCTCTCCGGCAGAGACCCTCTTTGTTGATTACGACCCGCGATATCCCCTTTCCGCCGGAATGAATGTGTCCTACAAAATTGTCGCGATTTCTCATGAAGAGGAAGAGCTGGAAATTTTGGGCGAAAGCTCTGTTTTCAGTTCATCCGCTTCTTTTTTCAACGGGACGAAAACGAACACTTTTTTTGCGACTGTTATCGCTTTTGGTTTAATTTTATATTTTATAAATACTATTAAAAAGGGTAAAAGCCTATTTATAAGAAAAATTGCCGGTCTTGACGCGCTTGATGAAGCAGTCGGCAGAGCTACAGAAATGGGAAGGCCTGTCCTCTATGTTACGGGGCTTGGATACATGGAGGACATAGCCACAGTAGCCTCCGTCAATATTTTAGGTCCTGTCGCTAAAAAAGTAGCAGAATACGAATCGACGATTCTTGTGCCGAACTTTGATCCCATAGTCTATACTGTGACGTCGGAAGTCGTAAAAGAGGCGTATCTCGAAGCCGGAAGACCCGATGCTTATAATCCGGATCAGGTATTTTTTATATCTGAACACCAGTTCGCCTATGTCGCCGCGGTAAACGGCATAATGCTCAGGGAAAAACCGGCGACGAATTTATTTTTAGGTATGTTCTATGCAGAATCTCTTTTACTGGCTGAAACAGGTAATCAGACAGGAGCGATACAGATAGCGGGAACCGACGCAGTCACACAGCTTCCTTTCTTTGTCACCTCCTGCGACTACACACTGATAGGAGAGGAGCTCTACGCGGCGAGCGCTTATCTATCCAGGGACCCCGTCCTCTGCGCTACAATAAAAGCCCAGGACATAGAGAAGGGGTTGTTGATGATATTACTCGTCTCTCTTTCTATTCTGTCTATTTTGAACGTTTTCTTCTTCAAATCCGACATAGTCTGGAGGCTCATCTCGGCATTTTTCAGGGTAGAATAAAAAGCTATTATTGGTTATTTTAAAGATAAAAACTAAACAACATCGGGTTCGTCTATGAAATCAGCGGAGGCAGACTTTTCAGCCTTGACACAAACGGTTTTGTAGTAATTTT